>NZ_JBFUEB010000020.1:0-71161 GCF_056404395.1 Rhizobacter sp. P2_D12
CGCCCAGGCCGCTCGCGATCTGGTCGGCCAGCCAGCGCTGCAGCTCCTGCGCCGCGCCTTCGATGCGCGCCCAGCGCTGCGCCTCGCGCTTCGCGTCGCGTGCGGCCGCGGCGTCGGCGTCCACCGGTTCGGCAGCACGCGCCTGCTGTTTCTCTTCCTGTTTCTGGGCTTTCTCGGCGCGCGAGGCCAGCCATTCGCCGACCCACGCGGGGGCGTCGGCGTTCTTGAACAAGGACGCCTGCTCGGCGCGCAGCAGCATCAGCGCCAGGCCATGCTTGCACGGGAACTTGCGGCTCGGGCAGGTGCAGCGGAACGACGGGCCGGACAGGTCGACCTGCGTCTGGTAAGGCTTGGCGCCGCTGCCCTGGCATTCGCCCCACACCGCCTGCGGGTTGGCGCCGAGCGTCGGCCACTGGCCGGGCGACACCAGCCCGCGCGCGGCCTTGGCCGACGATGCGTCGGGCGCCAGCGACAGCACGGCCTCGGCGCCCAGCGTCATGCGGGCCGCCTCGCGGCCGATGCCGATGCGTACGCCTGGTGACGGTCCATCCCCCCTGCTCCCTGCCGATGCGAATGTGCCGCAGTCTAAAGGGAGCTCGGCTCCGATCGCGTGACACGCACGCGCCAGTGGCCATCGGCGCCGTCGGTCGCAAAGCGCACCGGCAGGAAGCGCTCGATCACGCCGAAGTTGGTTCGCGCGTGCTCGGTCAGCTCGGTGCAGCTGAACTGCGCCGCGCGGCCGCTGCGCCACACCGCCAGCGCGAGCGGCAGGGTCCACTGGTCGGCCAGGTGCGGGCCGAGCGCCCCGGTGCCCGCCTGGTAGACGCGCAGCTCGGCCAGCAGCGACTGCGCGACCTGCTCGGCACTGCGACCGCGCTCGCCGAAGCTGATCGCGAGTTCGGTGACGTGTTCATGCACCAGCGTCGCCATCAACGCGTTGCCGGGGCCTTCGTTCTGGCGCAACACCGGCACGTGCAGCGCGTCGTCGGCCCAGCCGAGCGCCTGCTGCACGATCGCGAGTTCACGCGCCGCCACGCTGCGCGGGATCGCGGCGGCCAGGCACTCGGCGTAGGAGGCCTGTGCCGCACCGCGCTCCAGCAGGTCGAACGGCTGCAGCCCGCCGGCCGCGGGCAGGATCTCGGCGACGAACTCGCCGCCGCCCGCCGGGAAGAAGCCGTGCCGGCGCAGCAGCAGGCGGCTGCCGGCGCCCAGCCGGTGCAGCAGCGGCGCATAGCAGCGCTCGATGAAGTGGAAGGGCGGCGCCATCGGGTTGTGCGTGCCGCCGCCGAGCGTCAGGCGGCTGGGCTCGGCCGCGAGCATCAGCGCCGGCCACACGGTCTGCAGCACCAGCGTCGCGCTGCCGGCCGTGCCGACGCTGAACGCATGCTCGCCGGGGCGCAGCGCACCCGGCTCGAAAACCAGCGTGGCGGAGCCCGGCTCGGCGCCCTGCACCTGCGCGCCGCTGACGGCCTGGGCCGCCAGCACACAGGCCAGGTGCTGGCGCATCAGGCCGGGCTTGGGGCGGCGCGCGCGGATGTTGCGCAGCGTGACGCCCTGGCCGGTGCACATGGCAAGCGCCAACGCGCTGCGCAGGATCTGGCCGCCACCCTCCCCGGTGGCGCCGTCGAGTTCGATCATCTTCATTCCTTGTCGTTGTTGTTCACGATGCCGAACGACTGCAGCTGGAACAGCACCTGTGCCCGCAGCGGTTCGGCCACGAGCGCACTCGCGCGCTGCCACGCTTCGCGCACGGCCTGCTTCTGCGCTTGCGCCGGCACGACGAAGCACCGGCCCATGTCCTCGCACCAGGCCAGCAAGCCTTCGTCGACCATGTGCCCGCTGGCCTGCGACAACCCGCTGTCGGCCAAGGTCGCCAGCACGAACCACAGGCGGTCCCAGGGTGAGGCACGGCTCATCAGTTGCAGCGCGACCCGCATCGATCGCGGCGAGGGCACGGCTTCGACCAGTTGCCGCACGCGTTGCGCCGAGGGTGCCGGCGCACCTCGTTGCACGGCCTTCACGGCCAGCCGCTGCACCGCCGGCGCAGCGTCCACCAAGGCCCGCTCGATCAAGGCCGGCAGGTCCGCGTCGGTCTCGGCGAACAGTCCTTCGCAGGCCACGGCCCGCAGCGCGCCGCTGCTGCATCCGATCAAGGCCTCGCAGCAGGCGCGATGCGCAGGATGCCGCAGCTCGCGCAACAGTTTCAGCGACACCACCCGTTCGCGCGCCGGCTTCGACGCATTGCCGACGACGGCCAGCGCACGCAACTGGACCGCCTCCACCATGGCCGACGTTGCCGCCGACAAGGCCAGCTGGCGAACCAGTGCGCGTTCATCGAAGCACAGCCGGTTCAGCCATTCGGCCGGCACGACTTGGCCGCCGGCCGACATCGAACGCAGCCCGGCCGCGCGCACCTCGCCGAAGACGCTGCGGCAGGCTTCGGCCGCCGCACGGCTGCGCGACGCCTGTGTCGCCAGTGCGCCCAGGCGCGAGGCGGCCATTCTCGCCACCCACACATCGCCGGAAGCCACGCCACGGACCAGCACGCGTTCCATCTCGGCTTCGGCATGTCCTGCCTTGAGGCTCAGCTGGAACAGGAAGCGACCGGCCTCGCGATCGGAGGCGGGCACACCCACTCCCAGGCGCTGCAAGCGCGAAGGCGCCGACAGGAACGCATCGACGGCTTCCAGCAGACCGCGGTGGTCGACCCGGCCCGCGCCGCGCAGGCGCCACAGCGCCGGCAAGGCCTGCCGCCAGCCGTCGAGCCTGTGCTCGTCCAGCCAGGCCAGCACCGCTTCGGCGGCCGCCTGCCTGACCTGCGGCACCCAGTCGTTCGCGCGTACCAGCAGCACGCGCAGCGCGCGCGGGTCATCGCTGCGCGCGAGCGCCTCCACCGCTTGCTGGCGCTCGTAGCCATTCGTCGAGGCGGCTGCTGCCATCCACGCTTCGACGCTGCCCGCACTCTCCCGCGGGTTGCCGAGCCATCGGTTCAACCACGTGTTCATCACTTCATCCTTTCACGCACACCACCTGCTTCAGCGTGTGCACCACCTCGACCAGGTCCTTCTGCGCGGTCATCACCGCGTCGATGTCCTTGTAGGCCATCGGGATCTCGTCGATCACGTCCTTGTCCTTGCGGCATTCGACGCCCGCGGTCGCCTTGACCTGGTCGTCGACCGTGAACAGCTTCTTCGCCTTCGTGCGGCTCATCACGCGACCGGCGCCGTGGCTGCAGCTCTCGAAGCTCTCCGGGTTGCCCAGGCCGCGCACGATGTAGCTGCGCGCGCCCATGCTGCCCGGGATGATCCCCAGCTCGCCGCGCTTGGCGCTGACCGCGCCCTTGCGGGTCACGAACACGTCCTCGCCGAAGTGACGCTCCTGCTGCACGTAGTTGTGGTGGCAGTTCACCGCCTCGACGTAGGTCTCGAACGGCTTCGCGATCACCTGGCGCACCGTCGCGATCAGGTTGGTCATCATCACTTCGCGGTTGCGCGCCGCGAACTTCTGCGCCCAGCCGACGCCGCGCACGTAGTCGCCGAAGTACTGTGCGCCTTCCTCGAAGTACGCCAGGTCCTGGTCGGGCAGGTTGCGCTGGTGCTGCTCGGCGTCCTTCTTGGCCAGCTCGATGAAGTGCGTGCCGATCGCGTTGCCGACGCCGCGCGACCCCGAATGCAGCATGAACCACACGGCGCCCTCCTCGTCGAGGCAGACCTCGATGAAGTGGTTGCCGGAGCCCAGCGTGCCCAGGTGCTTGCGGTTGTTGGTGTTCTTCAGCCGCGGGTGCAGCTCGCACAGCGCATCGAACTCGTCGACCAGCGTCGCCCAGACGTCGTCCACCGTCTCCGGCGGGTTCTCCCAGCTGCCCTGGTCGCGGCCACGGTGGCGCGGCGACGAGCCGTGCGGCACCGCGCGCTCGATCGCCGAGCGCAGCGGGCCCAGGTTGTCCGGCAGGTCCTCCGCGCGCAGCGTGGTCTTGCAGGCCATCATCCCGCAGCCGATGTCGACACCGACCGCGGCCGGGATGATCGCGCGCAGCGTCGGGATCACCGAGCCGACGGTCGCACCGATGCCCAGGTGCACGTCGGGCATGGCCGCGATGTGCTTGAAGACCACCGGCAGGCGGGCCGCGTTGGCGAGCTGCTTCTTCGCCTCGTCCTCGACCGGCACGCCGCGGGTCCACATCTTCACGGGCACGCCGCCTTCGATGTCTTCGACGCTGTAGTTCTTGACTGCTTCCATCTTGTCCTCGCTTCCTTTGTCTTGTCGCTTCAGGCCAGCTTCACCAGCCCGTTCAGCACGCCATCCAAGCCGCCGAACACCGAGATCTTGTCGATCCGTTCGGCCACGCGCTCCAGCGTCTCCAGCTCCTTCAGGCGCAACGCGGTGGGGTTGTCCTCCATCACCTTGGCCGTGTTGAGCAGCGAACGGCTGGCCGCCGTTTCCTCGCGGCGGCGGATCACGTTGGCCTCGGCCGCCTTCTGCGCCTCGACCACCTGCGCCAGGATGGTCTTCATCTCGCCCGGCAGCACGATGTCCTTGACGCCGACGCTCTCGAGCGCCATGCCGTAGTCCGCCAGCTTGCCCTGCGCGTAGCCCGTCACGACCTCGTCGATCACGCCCTTGTTCTCCAGCAGCTCGTCCAAGGTGCGTGTGCCCACGGCCGCGCGCAGCCCGAACTGCAGCTCCCGGTACAGGTGCTCGGCCGGCTTCTGCAGCCGGGTCCAGGCCTTCAGCACGTCGGTCACGCGCCAGGTCGCCACCATGTTCAGCCGCAGGCTCACCTTGTCACGCGTCAGGATGTCCTGGCCCGCAACATCCAGCGCCTGCAGACGCAGGTCCACCACGTCCACCGAGACGGTGCGATTGAACTTCCAGAAGGCGTACGAGCCCGGCGCCAGCACGCGCTCGACCTTGCCGTCCACCCACAGGAGGCCGGCCGCGAACTCGTTCACCTGCACCTGCAGCACGCCGCCCAGGCCCGCCACGCCGCGCTGGCGCAACTGCGTCTGCGCCAGGCGCGCCGTCAAGGCCGGGGCCAGTTCCACGCCGGCCTCGATGTCGATCACCTCGATCTGCACCTCGACCAGGCCCTTCCAGTACAGGCGCCGCGTGGTCGGCGGCAGCACCTCGACCAGCACGCCGTTGTCCAAGCGCAGGCCCACCTGCGTCTCCGACAGCTCGACCTTCACGAACTCCGCCGCAATGACCGCCGGCTCGCGCGCCATCAGGTAGTCGGCCAGCGCGTGCGCGAACACCGGTTGCTCCAGAGAGAAGGTCTCCAGGCTCAGGCGGTCCCGGCCGGCGAACACCCGGTGCGCGCCCGGTTGCAGCACGCGTTCGAAATCGCCATTGCGCAGCAGCAGGCCGCGCTCGTTCTTCTTCACCGTGAAACGCTTGAACATCAACATCTTGCCTTCTCTCTTTTCTTGATCAACGAATGGGGACCGTTACAGCGGTGCGGCGGACGGGGATCGCACCGGCCTGCGGCCCTGCAGCGGTCGACACGACAAGGCCGTGGCGCTGGCTGCGGGCAGGGGCCGACCGGGTTCACCGTGCGGGCCGCACCACTGACGGGATCGTCCCGGACGAGCCGGCTGTCTCCCGCGTTCGGCGGAGGTCTTTCGACCGATTTCTGAAAATGGTTTTTGAGGCCATTGGGTACGGGGTTCGAACCCGTGCGCGCTCAACGAGCACTCACCAAGCACGACCTTCCCGAAGGCGCGGCATGCATGCCACCGACGGAGCTCACGCCCCGGATTGCCTGCACCGGCGGGGCAGGCTTTCACCTCAACCCCTCACCTACAGCGTTCTTCGTTCGTGTCGGACGCCTGATGTATTGCAGTCGGCGTGCCAACTGAGGCCACCCTGCCGAGCCGACTTCACAAGCCATTGATTTCAAATGAAATTTACCGACAGATAGGCATTCCACCGCCGCTCAGTCACCGCCTCCATCCGCCAAATTGCTAGACTTTCAGCTAGTCTCCTATCCATTCATCCATGACCAAACAGACCGTTGTCATCGGCTTCCTCGGCACCCAGCTCGACGCCGGCCAGGGCGCCGGCCGCTGGGAGAAGTGGCGTCCCACCGTGTCGCTGGTGCAGCAGCCCGACACCGTCGTGCACCGCCTCGAGCTGATCCACACGCCGCGCCACGAGGGCCTGGCGCAGCAGGTGCAGCGCGACATGGCCTCGGTGTCGCCGGAGACGCGGGTCAACCTGGTCGCGATGGACCTGGCCGACCCGTGGGATTTCGGCGAGATGTACGGCGCGCTCTACGACTGGGTGCGCGCCTACGACTTCGACACCGAGCGCGAGCAGTACTGGGCGCACATCACCACCGGCACCCACGTCGCGCAGATCTGCATGTTCCTGATGGTCGAGTCGCGCTTCATCCCCGGCGTGCTGCTGCAGACCGCGCCGCCCAAGAAGCAGGCCCACGACAACCCCGGCCACCTGACGCTGATCGACCTCGACCTGTCGCGCTACGACGTGCTCGCGCAGCGCTTCGACCGCGAGCAGCAGGACGCCGTCGACTTCCTGAAGAGCGGCATCGCGACCCGCAACGCGGCCTTCAACACGCTGATCGACGAGATCGAGCGCGTGGCGGTGCGCTCGCGCGCGCCCATCCTGCTGACCGGGCCGACCGGCGCCGGCAAGTCGCACCTCGCGCGGCGCATGTACGAGCTGAAGAAGTCGCGTCACCAGGTGGGCGGCGAGTTCGTCGAGGTGAACTGCGCGACGCTGCATGGCGACGGCGCGGCGTCCACGCTGTTCGGCCACCGCAAGGGCGCGTTCACCGGCGCAGCGGCCGACCGCGCCGGCCTGCTGCGCAGCGCGCACGGCGGCGTGCTGTTCCTCGACGAGATCGGCGAGCTGGGCCAGGACGAGCAGGCGATGCTGCTGAAGGCGGTGGAGGAAAAGCGCTTCTACCCGATGGGCAGCGACCGCGAAGTGGCGAGCGACTTCCAGCTGGTCGCCGGCACCAACCGCGACCTGCGCATCGACGTCGCCGAGGGCCGCTTCCGCGAAGACCTGTACGCCCGCATCAACCTGTGGAGCTACACGCTGCCGGGCCTGGCGCAACGGCCGGAGGACATCGAACCCAATGTCGAGCACCTGCTGGCCCGCGCCGCCGCCGAGCTGGGCCGCGCGGTGCGCTTCAACGCGGAGGCCAAGGCGCAGTACCTGCGCTTCGCGCAATCGCCCGAGGCGCTGTGGCGCGGCAACTTCCGCGACCTGTCCGCCAGCGTCACGCGGCTCGCCACGCTGGCCGATGGCGGGCGCATCGCCTCGCCGCTGGTCGAGGCCGAGCTGCAGCGCCTGCGCTGGCTGTGGCAGCACCACGCGGGCGACGCCCCCGAGGCAGCCGGTGCCGACCTCGATGCGCTGCTCGGCGATGCCGCCGCTGCACTCGACCTGTTCGACCGGCTGCAGCTGCAGTCGGTGCTGCAGGTGTGCCGGCGCGCGCGCAGCCTGTCGGACGCGGGCCGGCAGCTGTTCCATGTCTCGCGCCAGCAGCGCAGCGTCGTCAACGACGCCGACCGGCTGCGCAAATACCTCGCGAAGCACGGCCTCAGCTGGGACCGGGTGACAGCCTGATGCCGTGGCGGGGGAGTCGAACCCCCTGGCCCTGGCCGCGCGGCATCGCACCGCGCGGTATGTCGTTCAGGGCCTTGTCCATCGGGCATCCACTGCACTTCGGCTGTGTCCAAGCGCGAGCATCCCGTCGGATGTGGTGTCTCGCTGCACGGGGCCCGGGTCCGGGCCGCGCACATCCCGCGCCGCCAACACCATTTCGTGCGGACGCGGAGGGCAAGGGCACACCCGAAGTGAAGCGGGTGAAGCACATCAAGCACGCCAAAAAGCAGAAAGGCCCGGATCCTTGTCGGAATCCGGGCCTCTGTGAACAGAGTCGAAGGGTGGGCCTCAAGCCCCGCCTTCTCCCGGATGCCCGCGATCGTTGCCGTCGCGCTTGCCTTCCGCCATGCAGCCGCACTCGCCCGATGCACGGACGGCTTGCTGCAGGTGGAAGGAAAGGTGGCGGCTTGTCACGATGGGTCCTCGGATTCAGTCGATTCGGTGCGCTTTTTCAAGCAAGGCGCGGATCGTAAAAACTCTTTACGGGTTCGTCAAGCATTACTTCACCGGCCGTGATCAAACCGTCTTGACCCCGTTGACCGGCAACAGCACCGCCAGCAGCGAACTGGTCGCGCACATGAAGAGGCGGTTGCGCTTGGGCCCGCCGAACACGACATTGGCCACCCGCTCGGCGGTCTTCACCTTGCCGAGCAGCGTGCCGTCGGGCGCGAGGCAGTGCACGCCGTCGTTCGCGCCGCACCACAGCCGGCCCTGCTCGTCGACGCGGAAGCCGTCGAACAGGCCGGCACTGCAGGTCGCGAACACCGCGCCGCCCGACAGCGTGCCGCGCGCCGACACGTCGAACACGCGGATGTGCCGCGGTCCGTCGGGCTGGTGCGTGACGCCGCTGTCGACGATGTAGAGCTTCGATTCGTCGGGCGAGAAGGCGAGCCCGTTCGGTCGCACGAAGTCGTCGGCCACGCGCGCGCAGTCGCCGCTGTTCGGGTCGAGCCGGTAGACGTGGCAGCCACCGGTCTCGCTCTCGCCCCGGTGGCCCTCGTAGTCGGAGTCGATGCCGTAGGCCGGGTCGGTGAACCAGATCGAACCGTCGGACTTCACCACCACGTCGTTCGGGCTGTTCAGGCGCTTGCCGTTGACGTGCGCGGCCAGCGTGGTGATGCTGCCGTCGTGCTCGGTGCGCGTCACGCTGCGCGAGCCGTGCTCGCAGCTGACGAGCCGGCCCAGGCGGTCCAGCGTGTTGCCGTTGGCGAAGTTCGACGGCTCGCGGAAGACGCTGACGCGGCCGTCGGTCTCGTCCCAGCGCATGGTGCGGTTGTTCGGGATGTCGTTCCACAGCAGGTAGCGCCCGGCCGGCACGTAGACCGGCCCCTCGGCCCAGCGCATGCCCTGGTGCAACGTGTCGACGCGGGCGCTGGTGCGCACGCAGCTGCGGAATCGCTCGTCGAGGATCTCGAAATCGGTCTCGGCCATGGTGCGGTGCCTCCTGCCGCCCACTGTAGCGCTCAGGCAGGCTGGCGCAGGCTGTCCTGCAGCGCGGCCAGCGCCGGCGGCACCTCGCCGGCGCGCCACACCAGCGGCGTGACCCGCTCGGCATGCACCTTGGGCAACGCATGCCACAGCACCGGCGGGCTGCGCAGCGTGGCCAGCACCGCCTGCGGCACCAGCGCGATGCCGGTGCCGGCCGCCACGCAGGCGACGATCGCGTGGTACGAGCTCAGTTCCAGCACGCGCATCGACGCGACGCGCCGGTCGCCCAGCCAGCGCATCAGCACGCGGCGGTAGGCACAGCCGTCGGGAAAGCTGATCACCGAGTCGTCCTGCACGTCCTGCGCCCGCACGATCGGTGCGTGCGTCGCCGCCGAGATGATGCCCAGCCGCTCGCGGAACAGCGGCATCGTCGCCAGCGACTTGTCGGCCGGCGCCTCGACGATGAAGGCCGCGTCGATGCGGCGCGCCACCAGCAACGCCAGCAGCGCATCGTTGGTGCCGGTGCTCAGCTCGACGCGCACCTCCGGGTAGCGCCGGTGGTAGGCCGCCAGCACGGCCGGCAGCCGGCTCGCGGTGGTGCTTTCGAGCGCGCCGATGCGCAGCACGCCGCTCGGTGCGCCGCCCACCACCGCCTGCCGCGCCTCGTCCGACAGGCTCAGCAGGCGCTCGGCATAGTCGAGCAGCACCTGCCCGCGCGGCGACAGGTGCAGGCGCTGCCGGTCGCGGTGGAACAGCTCGGCGCCGAGCGACGCCTCGAGCTGCTGCACGCGCGTCGTCACGCTCGACGGCACGCGGTGCAGCTTGCGCGCGGCCTTCAGGATGCCGCCTTCGTGCACCACGGTACGGAAGATGGAAAGGGCTTCGAGGTCCATGCCGCGATGCTGCCACGTTGCCGGCGATCCTGTTCGCCATTCCAGAACAAGTCGTTCTGAATAATTCAATATCGCGGAACAGCATCGGTGACTAGCATCCCGGCATGCCGAACCCGGACGCTCCCTCTCCCTCCGCCGCCGGCGCCGCCGTGCTGGGCGCGCTGTGCCTGGCCAGCGGCATGGGCATCGGCCGCTTCGCGTTCACGCCGCTGCTGCCGCTGATGCAGGACGCCGGGCTGTCGCTGCCGCACGGTGCGTGGCTCGCCAGCGTCAACTACGCCGGCTACCTGCTGGGTGCGCTGCTGTGCGCGGCCTGGCCGCTGCCGGCCGGCACGGTCGCGCGGGCCGGGCTGGCCGCCGTCTCGCTGGCCACGCTCGCGATGGGCTTCGGCGACGACTACCGCGCATGGTTGCTGTGGCGCGGGTTGGCCGGCGTCGCGAGTGCCTGGGTGCTGGTCGGCGCGTCGTCGTGGGCGCTGGCACAGCTGGCGCGACGGCAGCGCAGCACCTGGTCGGGCTGGGTCTTCGCGGGGGTCGGCAGCGGGATGATGCTGGCCGGTGGACTGGGTCTCGCGGCCGGCGTGCGCGGCTGGTCGGCCGCGGCCGGCTGGCAGCTGCTGGGCGGGCTTGCGGCCGCGGCGGCGCTCGTCGCGTGGCGTCCGCTGGGCGATTCGGCACCGGCCGCCACCGCGATCGCCACCGCACCCCGCCCGTTCACGCGCGAGGCCTGGATCCTGGTCGCCTGCTACGGCCTGTTCGGCTACGGCTACATCATCCCCGCCACCTTCCTGCCGGCGCTCGGCCGGCAGCTGTTCCCGGATCCGCAGGTGTTCGGCTGGGCCTGGCCGCTGTTCGGGCTGGCCGCCGCGCTGTCGACGCTGGTGGCCGCGCGCTGGTTCGCGCAGGCCGCGCCGCGCCGCGTGTTCGGCGGGGGCCTGGCCGTGATGGCGGTGGGCGTCGCGGCGCCGGCGGTGCTGCCGGGCCTGGGTGCGATCCTGCTCTGCGCCGCAGGCGTCGGCGGCACCTTCATGGTCGTCACGATGGCCAGCTTCCAGGAGGCACGCCGCGAGGCCGGCGCGGCGCCGGCCCGGCTGGTCGCGACGATGACGGCCGCCTTCGCGCTCGGCCAGCTGGTCGGGCCGCTGACGGTGCCGGCCGGCCCGTTGTCATCGGTCATCATCGGCCCCAGCCTCGCGGCCGCGGCCGCGTTGCTGGCCAGCGCGCTCGTGCTGCTGCGGCCGCGCGCGGCTCCCGTCACCGTCCACCCCTGAGAGCGAGACCCATGCGACTGCCTCCCCTGCCCGACACCGCCATGACCCCGGCCCAACGCGCCGCCGCCGACGAACTGATCGCCGGCCCGCGCAAGGCCGTCAAGGGGCCGTTCATCGCGCTGCTGCGCAGCCCCGAGCTGCTCGCGCACGTTCAGAAGCTCGGCGCCTTCCTGCGCTTCGGCACCTCGCTGACCCCGCGCAGCAGCGAGTTCGCGACGCTGCTGGTGGCGCGCCACTGCAGCCAGCAGTTCGAGTGGCACGTGCACGTGCCGCTGGCCTTGAAGGCCGGCACTTCGCAGGAAACCATCGATGCGGTACGCGACGGCCGCCGCCCCGACGCGATGGACGCCGACGAAGCGCTGCTGCACGACTTCTGCAGCGAGCTGCTGCAGCGGCACGGCGTCAGCGACGCCACCTACGCGCGCGCCGCCGCCCGCTTCGGCGAGGCCGGCGTGGTCGAGCTGACCAGCCTGGTGGGCTACTACACGATGGTGTCGATGGTGCTCAACGTCGGGCAGATCCCCGAGGAGCCGGGCAGCGGCGTGACGCCGATCCCGCCCTTCCCCCGCTGACGCGGGCCGGGCGTCAGCGCCGCGTCTCGCGCTGCAAGGTCGCGAGCCACGGCGACAGCAGGCTGGCGTCGCCGACGGCCGGCACGTCTGCGAACTCGGTGCGGAACAGCTCCGCCATCCAGTCGCTGAAGGCGCGCACCTTGGCCGCCAGGTGGCGGTTGCGCGCGTACAGCAGCGTCACCGGCAGGCTGCCTGCATCCCATGCTTCCATCACGCGCACCAGCCGGCCCTCCGCCAGGTGCCGCGCCACGACGCGGCTGCACGGCGTCTGCATCAGGCCCAGGCCGGCGACGCCGGTGGCGATGTAGGTGTCGGCATCGTTGCATGCCACCGCGTGCTCGCCGCGCACCTGGTGGCGTTCGCCGTCGCGGTAGAAGTCGAACGGGAACAGGTGGCCGTCGCGCGGCGAATAGAAGTTGACGAAGCGGTGCCGCGGCAGGTCGTCCAGCGTCTGCGGCGTGCCGTGCGCGGCCAGGTAGGACGGCGCGGCGCAGGTCAGCACCGGCAGCCGGCCGAGCAGGYGGCCGACCAGGCTTTCGTCGTGCACGTCGCCGCCGCGCACCACGCAGTCGTAGCCTTCGGCCAGCAGGTCGACCGGCCGGTCGGAGCTGCCCAGCTCCAGCACGATGCCCGGGTAGCGGCTGCAGAAGTCGGGCAACGCCGGTGCGATCACGTGGCGGCCGATCGCCGCCGCGACATCCACTCGCAACCGCCCCGACGGCACGCCGACCGACTGCCGCAGCGCCCCTTCGACCTCGTGCACCTGCTGCAGCATCGCCTGGGCATGCTGGTGGAACATCGCGCCGTCGTCGGTCAGGCTGACGCGGCGCGTCGTGCGGTTGAGCAGCCGCACACCCAGGTGGCCCTCGAGCTCCTGGATGACGGTGGTGACGCGGCCCTTGGGCATCTGCAGGGCGAGCGCGGCGCCCGAGAAGCTGCCCAGCTCCACCACGCGGGTGAAGACCTCCATGCTGCGAAAACGATCGATCGCCATGGGCTCGTTTATATCTGTACTTGAGAACAGTTCGTTCTGAACCCGTGGGTTTATTCGTACCCGCACACCCAATAGAGTGCCTGCACCGACGCTTCAACCCAAGGATCCCGCATGAACACCGTCTCCCTCGGCGCCGACGGCCCGCATGACGTCTCCGCCCTCGGCCTCGGCTGCATGGGCATGTCCGACCTGTATGGCGCGAGCGACCGCGCCGAGGCCATCGCCACGCTGCATGCGGCGCTGGATGCCGGCATCAAGCTGCTGGACACCGGCGACTTCTACGGCATGGGCCACAACGAGCTGCTGATCGGCGAGGCGCTGAAGGGGCGGCGCGAGCAGGCGCTGGTCTCGGTCAAGTTCGGCGGCCTGCGGTCGCCGGAAGGCGCCTTCCTCGGCATGGACGGCCGCCCGGTCGCGGTGAAGAACTTCGTCGCATACAGCCTGAAGCGCCTGGGCACCGACCACATCGACATCTACCGCATCGCGCGGCTCGACCCGGCGGTGCCGATCGAGGACACCGTCGGCGCCATCGCGGACCTGGTGAAGGCCGGCTGGGTCCGGCACGTCGGGCTGTCCGAAGTCGGCCCCGAGACGATCGCGCGGGCGCACCGCGTGCATCCGATCGCCGACCTGCAGATCGAGTACTCGCTGCTGAGCCGCTCGCCCGAAGACGCGATCTTCCCGTTGCTGAAGGAGCTCGGCATCGGCGTTACCGCGTACGGCGTGCTGTCGCGTGGCCTGCTGGCCGGCTCGCGACCGACCGGGCCGCAGGACTACCGTAGCCACCTGCCGCGCTTCCAGGGCGAGAACCTGCTGCGCAACCAGGCGCTGGCTGCGGTGCTGCAGGACCTGGCGCGTTCGCTCGGCGGCAGCGCGTCGCAGGTGGCCATCGCGTGGGTGCTGGCGCGCTCGCGCGCGATGGGCGTGCGGATGGTGCCGCTGGTGGGGTCGCGCACCCGCAGGCAGCTCGACGATGCGCTGGGCGCGCTGCGCCTGTCGCTGTCGGACGAGACGCTGGCGCGCATCGAGGCGGCGGTGCCGCGCGACGCCGCGGCCGGCGCGCGCTACGGGGCCGAGCAGATGGCGCACCTCGACAGCGAGGCTTGACCTGTCGCCTACGTCACCCGGCTGCGGCTGTAGCGCAGCACCACCCGCACCAACTCGTCGGCGTCGATGGGCTTGGTGACGCGCTCGACCATGCCGGCGGCCAGGCACTGCGCGCGCTCCTCCTGCAAGGCATGGGCGGTCTGGCCGATGATGGGCAGGTCCGGATGGAGCGCATGGATGCGGCGCGCCGTCTCGTAGCCGTCGATGCCGGGCATCATCACGTCGAGCAGCACCACGTCGTAGGAACAGCCGGGTGCGCCGACGCGCGCGATCGCCTGGTGGCCATCGGCGACGATGTCGATGCGCGCGCCCTCGCCTTCCAGCAGGCTCTGGATCACGATCTGGTTGACCTGGTTGTCCTCGGCCACCAGCACGTGCAGGCCGGCCAGGCGCGCGCGCGGCGAGTCGCTCGCCGGCACCGCGTGCGCACGGTCACCGGGTTGCGACACCGCATCGGCCAGCGGCAGCCGCACACAGAACACCGAGCCTTCGCCGCTGCGGCTGGACACGCGGATCGAGCCGCGCATCAGCTCGACCAGCCGCTTGCTGATGGCCAGCCCGAGGCCGGTGCCGCCGTAGCGCCGCGTCGTCGACGCGTCGGCCTGCTCGAAGGACACGAACAGGCGCCCGATCTGCTCGGCCGACATGCCGACGCCACTGTCGGCCACCTCGATCAGCAGTTCGTCGTGATCCACCTCCAGGCTCATCACGACCTGGCCCACGTCGGTGAACTTGACCGCGTTCGACAGCAGGTTGAGCAGCACCTGGCCCAGGCGCAGTCCGTCGACGCGCATCCGTTCGGGCACCTGCTCGTCGACGACCAGGCTCAGCGCCACGCCTTTCTCGGCCGCGGCGGTGCGCACGAGGTCGACGGCGCGCTGCGCGATCGGGCGCAGCGGCAGCACCGACTCGTCGAGCAGCAGCTTGCCGGCCTCGATCTTCGACATGTCGAGCACGTCGTCGAGGATGCCCTGCAGCAGCCGGCCCGACTCGAGGATGCGGCCGAAGCGCGAGCGCACCTCGGCCGGCATCGACAGGTCGCGCTGGCCGATCTGCGCGAAGCCGAGCACGCCGTTCAGCGGCGTGCGGATCTCGTGGCTCATGTTGGCGAGGAACAGCGACTTCGAGCGGCTGGCCGCCTCGGCGTGCTGCCGGGCCGCGTCGAGCTCGGCCAGCGTGGCCGCGCGCTGCCGCACGGCCCGCCGCTGGATCGCCAGCAGCACGGTGGTGCCGGCCACCAGCAGCAGCCAGAAGACGGCGGCGAGCGTGCACTCGCGGTACCAGGCGGCCATCACCTCGTGGCGCTCCAGGCCGATCAGCACGTAGGCCGGATAGCGGCCGAGCTGGCGGTACATCACCGTGCGCAGCTGCTGGTCGATGGTGCTGCGCGTCTCGAAGCTGCCGGCCGGCTGGCCGCTGGCCACCGCATCCTGCGTCTGCGGCGACTGCAGGCGCGCCGGCTGCTCGTCGGCCAGCAGCGGCGTCTCGGGCAGGCGCAGCAGCACGTCGCGCTGGCTGTTGAAGACGGTGATGACGCCGCGCTCGCCGACCTTCAGCGACCGCATGATGCCGGCCAGGTCGTCGAGGTCCATGTTGAGGTAGACAACGCCGGCCAGCCCGCCGTCCGCGTTGCGCAGCTGGCGCGCGATCGGCAGCACCCAGCGCGAGGTGATGCGCGATTTCAGCGGCAGGCCGAGGATCAGCCCGGGCGAGGCCGTCGCGGTCTTGAAGAAGTACCTCTGCGCAACGTTGATGGCCCGCGCCGGATCGGCACCGGCGCCGTACTGCACCAGCCCGGCCGCATCGGCGGCGCGCAGCGCGGGGGATTCGGGCAGCCGCTGCTGCAGGCTGATCAGCACCTCGGTGAACTGCTCCTGGCGCACCGGTGGCTGGGCGCTGAGGCGCCGGTATTCCTGCACGGCCGATTGCAGCACCAGGTCGGCGGCCTGCACGCGCGTGAACAGGTAGCGCTCCAGGTTCAGCGTCAGGTTCTGCAGGTTGTCGGCCGCGGCCGCCTGGTAGCGCTGGTGGCTGGCCCACAGCGAGTATGCGAGGAACCCGCCGACGACGGCCAGCATCAGCGCGGCGCCGACGGCGAGACGCCGGAACGAGAGGCGCCACTCCTGACCGGTCGGGTCGTCGTTCACGCGGGCTCCCTGCGTGGCTGGGCCACTGGTGGTGTGCGCCCGTTATAGCCCGGGCACGCAGGGACGCCAACGGCAGTTTCACCCGGCGCCGGGACTCATTCCTTGATGAAGGCGAGCAGGTCGGCGTTCAGCTTGTCCTTGTGCGTGTCGGTCAAGCCGTGCGGCGCCCCCGGGTAGACGACCAGCTTCGAGTTCTTCACCAACTTTGAGGAAGCAAGACCCGAGGCGCCGATCGGCACGATCTGGTCGTCATCGCCGTGCACGATCAGCGTCGGCACGTCGAACTTCTTCAGGTCCTCGGTGAAGTCGGTCTCGGAGAACGCCTTGATGCTGTCGAAGGTGTTCTTGTGCCCGCCTTGCATGCCCTGCGCCCACCACGAATCGACCAGGCCTTGCGAGAACTTCGCACCCGGGCGGTTGAAGCCGAAGAACGGGCCGGACGGGATGTCCTTGTAGAGCTGCGAACGGTTGGCCAGCTGGCCGGCGCGGATGCCGTCGAACACCTCGATCGGCAGGCCGCCCGGGTTGGCCGGCGTCTTCAGCATCAGCGGCGGCACCGCCGACACCAGCACCGCCTTCGCGACGCGCTTCGTGCCATGGCGGCCGATGTAGCGCGCCACCTCGCCACCGCCGGTCGAGAAGCCGACCAGCACGACGTTCTTCAGGTCCAGCGTCTCGAGCACCGTGGCCAGGTCGTCGGCATAGGTGTTCATCTCGTTGCCGTTCCACGGCTGGCTCGACCGGCCATGGCCGCGCCGGTCGTGCGCCACCGTGCGGTAACCCTGCGAAGCCAGGAAGATCATCTGCGACTCCCAGCTGTCCGAGCTGAGCGGCCAGCCGTGGCTGAAGACGACCGGCTGGCCGCTGCCCCAGTCCTTGAAGTAGAGCTGGGTGCCGTCGCGGGTGCTGATGTAGTTGCTCATGGTCTTGCTTCCTTTCAGGGCATGGGAGGACGGGGTGGCGGCGCCGGCGGGAGCGCTCCCGATGGCGGCGGCCACCGTGCCGGCGGCAGCGATGGCGCTGCCGGCGAGCAGTTGGCGACGCGAAGGATGGGACGGTTGGGACATGGTTTTCTCCTGGGGTTGGGCAGGCGGGTTGGGAATGAGGTATTCGAGATTACACATTCATATCGCGTGCGATATTTAGGGGGTTCGAAGACGTGGGAAGGCCCATGGCATCACTCAGGCGTTCTTGTGAAGACTGGCGCGCAAGGTGACCAGCACGTCGCGCAACTCGTCGATCTGCCCCGGCGACAGCTCCATCGCCTGGGCCACGCAGCCCGGCACGCCCTCGGCCTTGGCGCGCAGTGCGCGGCCGGCATCGGTCAGCGAGACGATCACTTGGCGCTCGTCCGCCTTGCTGCGGTCGCGCTGCACCAGGCCTTGGGCTTCGAGGCGCTTGAGCAACGGTGTCACGGTGGGGGTCTCGAGGAAGAGCTGCTCGCAGATCTCGGAGACGTTGATGCCGTCGCGTTCCCACAGCGCCAGCATCACCAGGTACTGCGGGTAGGTGAGGTCGAGGTCACGCAGCAGCGAGCGGTAGACCTTGTTGACGCCGAGCATCGTCGAGTAGAGCGCGAAGCACAGCTGGCCTTGCAGCGCCAGCAGGTCGGCGCGCACGGCGGCCTGCGCGGCGGTGGGGGTCGGCTTGCTGTCCATGGTGCGAACTTTATATCGCACACGATTTAAACGCAAGCGACTTTTAACCAGGATCCGGGTTGCGCAGCGTCAGGTACCGGGCCGGCACCGCGTCCGTCAGCCACACGCCATTGGCGGAACAGAAGAAACGATGGCCATCGGCCTGCATCGCGGCAGCGTCGACTTCGAGCAAGGCGAGCTGGCCATGGCGCTCGCCCACGGCCGCCGCGGTGTCCTGGCGCGCGCTCAGGTGCACGTGGTGCCGCTCGCGGCGTTGCAGGCCGTCGCGCAGGATCGCGTCCAGGAAGCGGGTCGCGGTGCCGTGGAACAAGTGGGGCGGCGGCAGCGCGGGCGCGAGCCCCAGGTCGACGTCCACCGAATGCCCCTGGTTGGCGCGGATGCGCTGACCGTCTGCACTGATCGCGAAGCGCTGCTTGTCGCTGCTGTCGACGATCTGCTGCAGCTGCTCGCGCGACAACGGCTTGCCGGCGGCCTCCGACTTCTGCAGCAGATCGTCGATGCCGACCCAGCCGGCCTGGTCCAGCACCAGCCCGATGCGCTGCGGTTCGTGCCGCAGCACCAGGCTCAGGAACTTGCTGAGGGAGCTCGCTTCCTTCGGCTGCATCGTCAGCTGCGATTGAACGGACCCCGGCGGACCCGGCGCGGTGGCGGTGCTGCATGGCCGGTGGCGTCGAAGCCTTTGCGTTGCGCGAGGAGTTCATCGCCATCGATGCGTTCGGCAAGTTGCTCGATGTCGGCAGGCGTCACACCCGCGGCAGCGAAGTGATCGCGCCAGCCGTCCACCACGCCGATGACCTCCGCCACGGCGGTCGCCGCTTCTGCGCGGGCCAGGCCGAACGCCTGGCACTGCGACATCGCATTGGCGAGCGTCGAGTCGCGGCCCATGTCGCCGCAGATGAACTCCTGGAAACCCTGGCCCGAGTTCGACGGCAGCACGTCATACGCCGGCGCCAGCCGGAAGCGCCCGTTGCTCGACGGAGCAACGGCGAGCAGCGCGTGGTTCTTCTCGTGGTCGTCGGTGTTGTCGACCAGGATGTTGAACACCATGCGCCGGAACAGCTCGGCGGCATCGGCCATGTTCGCGCCGTCTGCCGCAACGCCGGTGCGGCGCAGCAGTTGCGCGAGCGCGGGGTAGCCCATGTCTGGCTCCTGGCCTGCGGCGGTGGCTGCGCGCAATGCCGTGCCCGCCGAGATGCTGTGGATGCGGCGCCCCTCTCCACGATCGAAGCGCCGCACGGCAATCGCATGCTGCCCCACCAGCGGCAGCGCCCGGGTCTCGGCGACGTGGATGCCGGCCTGCGCGGCCAGCGTCATCGTCGCGTGCTCGACCAGCGGCGAATCGACCGGCTCGCCGTTGTAGAACTTCACCACCCACTGCTCGCCACCGATCTCGACCAGGGCCTTGGGCTTGGCACCACCGAAGCTGCCGCCCGAGACGAGCACGCGCCGTTCGGTGTCGGTGATGGCTTCGGAGGCGGCCACCTTGGCCACGACCTCGCTGATCGCCTGCACCTCGGCCAGCCGCGGCAGCGGGCCGCCGGCGCGCGGCAGGTAGTGCTGGTCGGAGGTCGACACGCCCAGTGCGCCGAAGCGGTCGTCGCCCGCAAAGTACAGGTACTCCATCAGCGACAGGCGCTTCGGACGATCGATGTACTGGATGACGCGCTCGCCCCAGCGGTCGGGCCGGGCATCGTCGACCGCGCCGGCCGCCATCGCAGCACCGGCGGCCAAGCGACCGCGCGGCAGGTGTTCGACGTCGACCAGGGGCAGGTCTTCACTCAGCGCGAAACCTGCGGCCAGCCACTGCGGCCCGTACTGCAGCGACACGCCCTTGCCGGACTGCACCAGGCGCAGCGTGCCGACGAACCTCGGCGCGGTCGGGTCGCCGAGGAACCAGAGGTGGTGGACATCGAACTTCATTCGCCGGCCCCGCCCTTCTGCTGCCGGCGCAGCCGGGCTTCGGCAGACGCTTGCGCCCGTTCCTTGCCGAGGTTCATCGCCTCGCGCACGTCCAGTTCGAGCGCGCCCTGGTCATGCTCGGGCGAAGCGAGGTCGGCCAGCTGCCCATCCCGTCCCACGAGCCACAACGCGGTCGCGAGGATGCCCAGGCTGACACCCGCGTCACCGGCCTCCAGGCGCAGCAGCGTCGGCACCGTCACGCCCAGGCGAGCCGCCCAGGTTTTCAACGATTCGCCGCGGCGCAGACGCGCCACCGCCAGGTCGGCGCCGAGCTTTTCGAGAGCGGCGACCGTGGCCGGGGGCAGTTGCGCAAGCGCGCGTGGCGTCTTAGGCATACAAATAGATTATATCAATACGGCCTTATTTGATAAACTCTATTTATACGGATCGCCATTTCAGCGGCACTTCCCAGCGCTGCCTCGCCAACGCGATCGCTGACGGCAAAGCACGCTCACACGTCGATGTTCGCCGCCCGCAACGCATTCGTCTCAATGAAGTCGCGCCGCGGCTCCACCTCGTCGCCCATCAGCATCGTGAACACCCGGTCGGCCTCGATCGCGTCGTCGATCTGCACGCGCAGCAGGCGCCGCACGTTCGGGTCCATCGTCGTCTCCCACAACTGCTGCGGGTTCATCTCGCCCAGGCCCTTGTAGCGCTGGCGACCGACGGCCGATTCGGCCTGCTGCAGCAGCCATGCCATCGCCTGGCGGAAGTCGCCGACCTTGGCTTCCTTCTGCTTCTCGCCCTCACCGCGCTTGATCACCGCGTCGGCCGCGACCAGCCCCTTGAACGTCTGGCCCGCGGTCGACAAGGCTTCGTAGTCGGCGCCATGCACGAAGTCGGCACTGATCACGCTGCTCTTGCGGTTGCCATGGTGCATGCGGCTGATGCGCAGGATGTGCTTGTCGGTGCGCGTGTCGAACTCGGCCGTGACCTCGGCGTCGTGCAACGCCGCCTTCAACCCCGCCGCCGACAACTCGGCCGCTTCCAGCGTGTCAAGGTCCAGCGCCAGGCCGTTGGCCATCGCGCGCAGGGCCTCGATGTCCATCCAGTTCGACAGACGCTCGACCACGTTGTTGGCCATCACGTACTGGCGCGCCAGCGTCTCCAGCGTCTCGCCCAGCAGCACCGTGCCGCCGACGCCGGTCTCCAGCTTCGCGTCCTTCAGCGCCACCTTCAGCAGGTAGCCATCGAGCTCGTGGCCGTCCTTCAGGTACTGCTCTTCCTTGCCGAGCTTTACCTTGTACAGCGGCGGCTGTGCGATGTAGATGTGGCCGCGCTCGACGATCTCGGGCATCTGCCGATAGAAGAACGTGAGCAGCAGCGTGCGGATGTGCGCGCCGTCGACGTCCGCGTCGGTCATGATGATGATGCGGTGGTAGCGCAGCTTGTCCGGGTTGAACTCGTCCTTGCCGATGCTCGTGCCCAGCGCCGTGATCAGCGTCAGGATTTCATTGCTGGTCAACAGCCGCTCGAAGCGCGCCCGCTCCACGTTCAGGATCTTGCCCCGCAACGGCAGGATCGCCTGGAACTTGCGGTCGCGGCCCTGCTTGGCCGAGCCGCCGGCGGAGTCGCCCTCGACGATGTAGATCTCGCACAGCGCCGGGTCCTTCTCCTGGCAGTCGGCCAGCTTGCCCGGCAGGCCCATGCCGTCGAGCACGCCCTTGCGACGCGTCATCTCGCGCGCCTTGCGAGCCGCCTCGCGGGCCCGCGCCGCCTCGACGATCTTGCCGCAGATGATCTTCGCGTCGACCGGGTTCTCCAGCAGGTAGTCGGTCAGCGCCTTGCTGACCACGTCTTCCACCGGGCCCCGCACTTCGCTGGACACCAGCTTGTCCTTGGTCTGGCTGCTGAACTTCGGCTCCGGCACCTTCACGCTCAGCACGCAGCACAGGCCCTCGCGCATGTCGTCGCCGGTGATCTCGACCTTGGCCTTCTTGGCCAGCTCGTTGTCCTCGATGTACTTGTTGATGACCCGTGTCATCCCGGCACGCAGGCCGGTCAGGTGGGTGCCRCCATCACGCTGCGGGATGTTGTTGGTGAAGCACAGCACGTTCTCGCTGTAGCCGTCGTTCCACTGCATCGCCACCTCGGTGGTGATGTTGGTGTTCTGGTCCGACAGCTTGTCGCCGGTGGCGTGGAAGATGTTCGGGTGCAGCACCTTCTTGCCGGTGTTGATGAAGTCGACGAACCCCTTCACGCCGCCGATGAAGGCAAAGTTGTCTTCCTTGTTGTTGCGCTCGTCGACCAGCCGGATCTTGACGCCGTTGTTCAGGAAGCTCAGCTCGCGCAGCCGCTTGCTGAGGATGTCGTAGTGGAAATCGATGTTGTTGAAGATCTCATCGTCGGGCAGGAAGTGCACCTCGGTGCCGCGCTTCTCGGTCTCGCCCGTCACCTTCATCGGGCTCACCTCGAAGCCATCGCGCATCTCCAGCACGCGGTCTTGCGGCACGCCCTTGCGGAACTCGATGAAATGCGTCTTGCCGTCGCGGCGCACCGTCAGGCGCAGCCACTTTGACAACGCATTCACGCATGACACGCCCACGCCGTGCAGACCGCCCGACACCTTGTAGCTGTTCTGGTTGAACTTGCCGCCCGCATGCAGCTCGGTCAGCGCGATCTCGGCCGCACTGCGCTTGGGCTCGTGCTTGTCGTCCATCTTCACGCCCGTCGGGATGCCGCGGCCGTTGTCGGTCACGCTGATCGCGTTGTCGCTGTGGATGGTCACGACGATGTCATCGCAGTAGCCGGCCAAGGCCTCGTCGATCGAGTTGTCGACCACCTCGAACACCAGGTGGTGCAGCCCGGTGCCGTCGGAGGTATCGCCGATGTACATGCCCGGACGCTTGCGCACGGCCTCCAGGCCTTCCAGGATCTGGATGCTGCCTTCGCCGTAGGCGCTCGACACAGCATCCGCAGCCGCCTTCTTGGCAGCGCCGTCATCGGGAATGTTCAGGGAATCGGTCATCGCGGTATTGAACTCATGGAATACATCGGGTACGGGCAGCCGGCCTGCGGATCGCGATCCTCGGATCAGATCCGCATCGGCATCACGACGTACTTGAAGCCCGCCTGCTCGGGCACGGTGAACAGGGCGCTGGAATTGGTGTCCTGCAGCTCCAGCTTGACCATCTCGACGCTCATGTTGGCCAGTGCGTCCATCAGGTAGGTGACGTTGAAGCCGATCTCGATCGCGTCGCCGTTGTAGTCGACCTCGAGCTCTTCCTTGGCCTCTTCCTGCTCGGCATTGCTCGATGCGATGCGCAGCACGCCCGGCTCGATGTTGACGCGCACGCCCTTGAACTTCTCGCTGGTCAGGATCGCGGCGCGCTGCAGGCTGGCCAGCAGCGGCGCGCGGCCCAGCGTCACGTGGTTCTTGTGGTTCTTCGGGATCACGCGGTTGTAGTCGGGGAACTTGCCCTCGACCAGCTTGGTGACGAACTCCATGCCGCTGAAGCTGAACTTGGCCTGGTTGCCGGCGAAGCGCATCTCGATCGGGCTGTCCTGGCCTTCCTTCTCGTCCTTCAGCAGGCGCTGCAGCTCGAGCACCGTCTTGCGCGGCAGGATCACCTCCTGCTTCGGGATCTCGACGTCGAGGTTGGCCTGCGCCAGCGCCAGGCGGTGGCCGTCGGTCGCCACCAGCGTCAGGCTCTTGCCTTCGGCGACGAACAGGATGCCGTTCAGGTAGTAGCGGATGTCGTGCACCGCCATCGCGAAGTGCACCTGGTTGATCAGCATCTTCAGCGTCTTCTGCGGCACGCTGAAGACCGGGCCGAAGTCGGCCGCTTCCTGCACCAGCGGGAAGTCGTCGGCCGGCAGCGTCTGCAGCGTGAAGCGGCTCTTGCCGCCCTGCAGCGTCAGCTTGTTCTGCGCCGCGCTCAGCGTGACGGTCTGGTCGGCCGGCAGCGAACGCAGGATGTCGATCAGCTTGCGTGCGCCGACGGTGGTCGCGAAGTTGCTCGCGTCGCCGTCGAACTCGGCCGTGGTGCGGACCTGGATCTCCAGGTCGCTGCTGGTCAGCTCGACCTGGCTGCCCGTCTTGCGGATCAGCACGTTGGCCAGGATCGGCAAGGTGTGCCTGCGTTCGACGATGCCGGAAACGGCTTGCAGGGCTCCCAACACTTTTTCTTGCGCTGCCTTCAAGACAATCATGTCAACCTCTTAAATTAGTCGTCTTAGTAGAGGACGGCGTTCCTTGTGGAAAACGCCATTTTCCCCTTTTCCATCAACCGCTTGCAGATCGTCGAACCCTGTGTGCAGATGCCCTCGAACTGCGGGACTCCCACACAACAACTTCCTGAAACCTCCGAGGCCTGTGGACAGCTTCGAAGTTGCGCTCGAGTTGTCCCCAGACTTGTGCTTTGACATCCACGCGTTCTTCTGCTGATTCCTTCGTGTCAGCCTTTCAGCGTCTGTTCCAGCACGTGCAGCTGCTGGTTCAGCTCGGTGTTCTTCTGCCGTTCGCCGGCAATCTTGCGCACCGCGTGCAGCACTGTCGTGTGGTCGCGCCCGCCGAACAGCTCGCCGATCTCGGGCAGGCTCTTCTGCGTCATTTCCTTGGCCAGGTACATCGCGATCTGGCGCGGTCGCGCGATGCTGGCCGGGCGCTTCTTGCTGTACATGTCGGCCACCTTGATCTTGTAGAAGTCGGCCACTGTCTTCTGGATGTTCTCGACGCCGACCTGGCGGTTCTGGATCGACAGCAGGTCCTTCAGCGCCTCGCGGGCCAGCTGGATGTTGATGTCCTTGTGCGAGAAACGCGAGTACGCCAGGATCTTGCGCAACGCGCCCTCGAGCTCGCGCACGTTGGCGCGCACGTTCTTCGCGACGAAGAAGGCCACGTCCTCCGGCATCGCGGTGCCCTCGGCATCGGCCTTGCGCATCAGGATGGCCACCCGCATCTCCAGCTCCGGCGGCTCGATCGCCACCGTCAAACCGGCGTCGAAGCGCGAGGTCAGGCGCTCGTCGATGTCGACCAACCCCTTCGGGTAGGTGTCGCTGGTCATGATGATGTGCGCGCGCTTGGCCAGCAACGCCTCGAAGGCGTTGAAGAACTCCTCCTGGGTGCGCTCCTTGCCGGCGAAGAACTGCACGTCGTCGATCAGCAGCAGGTCCAGCGAGTGGTACTTGGCCTTCAGTTCGTCGAAGGTCTTGCGCTGGTAGTTCTTGACAACGTCGGTGATGAACTGCTCGGCGTGCAGGTACAGCACGCGGGCATCGCTGCGGTCGGCCAGCAACGCGTTGCCCACCGCATGCACCAGGTGGGTCTTGCCGAGGCCGACCCCGCCGTAGATGAAGAGCGGGTTGTACATCTGCCCAGGCGCGCCGGCCACGTGCAGCGCCGCGGTGCGTGCCATCTGGTTGGCGCGGCCGGCGACCAGCGTGTCGAAGGTCAGGGCCGGGTTCAGCCGGTGGCGCGGCAGGGCCGCGTTGGCGGCCGACGGGCTGCGCGGCACCGACAGGCTCGGCGCCTCGATCGTGGCCGCGGCGTGGGTCGCTCCGCCATTGGCGGCCGACCCGATCGCGCGGCCGATCGCCACCGGCCCGTCCTGGCGGAACTGGCCGATCGGTACCACTGCCTCGCGTGGTGCGAGCATCAGGTCCAGGCGCACCGGCTTGCCGGCGAGTTCGCTGAGGACGGCCTCGATGCGGCCGGCGTACTGGTTGCGGATCCAGTCGAGCTTGAACCGATTGGGCACACGCAGTGATGCGACCGCGCCGGCGATGCCTTCGTCAGTGACGTCGGCCGCGGGCAGCGGACGGATCCAGGTGTTGAATTGTTGTTCGGGCAGTTCGGCTGCCAAACGCTCGCAGCCGCGCTGCCAGAGATCAGCGCTCATGTTGTGGAAAAGTTCTTCTCGGAGCGGCCGGATTCTACGGTGCAAAGGGGGTCTGCGGCGAGGTTATCCACAGTCTTGTGACGAACGTTGCAAGGCCTGCAAAGCCGCAGGCTGCGGTCTAAGTCTTTGACTAACCAAGGGGTTTTTGGTGTAATAGTGGGTTTCCCGAAGGCCCGGCTGTGTTCATGGTGAGCAGCATGCAGGGTCCACGATGACATAAAAGCTTGGCGGCTTCGATCGACCCAGATCGGCGCGCTGCAGAGCTAGCAAGTCCCGTGCTCTTGGGACCCTTTCCGCAGGACTGATCATGAAACGCACCTACCAAGCTTCGAAGACCCGCCGCGCCCGCACCCATGGATTCCTGGTGCGCATGAAGACCCGTGGCGGCCGTGCCGTCATCAACGCACGCCGCGCCAAGGGCCGCAAGCGTCTGGCGGTCTGAGCTGGCGGCTCGGTGCGAGCCGCTTGACTCCATGAACCGTACCGCCGGCCAGGCTGCTGGCGGCTTGGCCGATCGCAGTACCCGGTGCACCCCCGCCCGCGGCACCGCGACGGCGCCCAGGGTGGCACCGTGATCGGGCGAATCGTTCAATCGGTAGATTTCGAGCGCGTGCTCGCGGTGCCCAGCCGGGCCCGCAGCGCGCATTTCGCCGTGCACTTCCTGCCCGCCCGCCCATCCGTCAAGGCACCGGCTGCCCACAAGTTGTCAACAGGCGAGGCACCCATTCAGGGCAAACCTGTGGATGACTTGCCGGCCGGGGCCTGCTGGCTGGGCGCCGTGGTGCCCAAGCGGCATGCCCGCCGGGCCGTCACGCGCAACCTGCTGAAGCGGCAGATCCGGCGCGTGGTACACGCCCAGGCCGGCCTGCCGAGCGGGCTGTGGGTTGTGCGGCTGCGCAGCCCGTTCGACCGCAAGCTGTTCCCGAGTGCTGCATCCGACGCACTGCGTTCGGCGGCCGGCGAAGAGCTGCTGGCGGTGATCGCCCGCGCAGCGCGTTCCGGAGCATGAGCATGCCGCGGGTGCTGTCCTGGCTGGCGACGGCGCCGCAACGCGTGCTGATGACGCTGGTGCGCGGCTACCGCTTCTTCCTGAGCCCGTGGCTCGGCAGCGCCTGCCGCTTCGAGCCGACCTGCTCGGCCTATTCGCTGCAGGCGCTCGAACGGCATGGTGCGCTCGCCGGCAGCTACCTCACGGTGCACCGGCTGGCGCGTTGCCACCCGTGGTGCAATGGCGGCCACGACCCGGTGCCCGAGACACTCGGCGGCCTGTTCACGCAGCTTGAGCGCCGCCGCGCAGACCCCAATTCCCCTTCCCCCCTTTCTCGCATCCCTCGCAAAGAGACCCTTCCATGACCGATATGCGCCGCACCCTGCTGTGGGTGGTGTTCTCTATGTCGCTCGTCCTGATCTGGGACGCCTGGAGCCGGCACAACGGTCAGCCGTCGCTGTTCGGGCCGCAGCCGGTGACGGCGCCCGCCGCGGCCGCAGGCCCGGGCAGTTCGCCCGCCGGCCTGCCGGCCGCCGGTGTGGCCACCGGTGCCACGGCGGCCGCCACGGCCGTGGCGCCGGCCGCGTCCGCGGTGGCGTCCGAACGCGTCGACATCCAGACCGACCTGGTCAAGGCCACGCTCGACAGCAAGGGCGGATCGCTGGTACGTGTCGAACTGCTGACGCAGCACGAGCAGGCGCAGAAGGACCTGTGGCAGAAGGTCCAGGAGATGGTCGGCCTCGCGCCGCGCCATGACGAGCAGTTCGAGAAGAAGAACGTCGTCGTGCTCGACGAGTCGGCCCACCGGCTGTACGTCGCGCAAAGCGGGCTGATCCCGGCCACCGGCGGCAGCGGCCTGCCGAACCACCACACGGTGATGAGCCTGGTGCCCGGCGAGCGCACGCTGAAGGACGGCAGCAACGAGCTGCAGGTCAAGTTCGAGTCGCCGGTCGTCAACGGCGTGAAGCTGGTCAAGAACTACACCTTCAAGCGCGGCGACTACGTGATCGGCGTGCGCAACGAGATCACCAACGCGTCGGGCGCACCGGTCAACGCACGCCTGTACCTGCAGCTGGTGCGCGACGGCAACGACGGCACCGGCGGTTCGAGCTTCTATTCCACCTTCACCGGCCCGGCGGTCTACGACGAGAGCAGCAAGTTCAAGAAGGTCGACTTCAAGAGCATCGAGAAGCGCGCCGCCGGCGAAACGCCGGACCACGTCACCACGGCCGACAGCGGCTGGGTCGCGATGGTGCAGCACTACTTCACGTCCGCATGGCTGATCGACAAGCCCGACGGCGGCAAGCAGACGCGCGAGTTCTTCACCGGCAAGGCTGACGTCACGAACGACGTGACCGGCGGGCCCGCCCACGTCTACCAGGTCGGCATGACGGTGCCGCTGGGCGACATCGCAACCGGCGCGACCAAGACCTTCGATGCCCAGCTCTTCGTCGGCCCACAGGAAGAGCACAAGCTCGCCGCGCTGGCCCCCGGCCTCGAGCTGGTGAAGGACTACGGCTACTTCAAGATCCTGGCCGAGCCGCTGTTCTGGCTGCTGACCCAGCTGCACAAGCTGCTCGGCAACTGGGGCTGGTCCATCATCGCGCTGGTGGTGCTGCTGAAGATCGCGTTCTACTGGCTCAATGCCAGCGCCTACCGTTCGATGGCCAAGATGAAGGCCATCAACCCGAAGGTGATGGAACTGCGCGAGCGCCTGAAGGACAAGCCGCAGCAGATGCAGCAGGAGATGATGCGCATCTACCGCGAGGAGAAGGTCAACCCGATCGGCGGCTGCCTGCCCATCATTGCGCAGATGCCGTTCTTCATCGCGCTGTACTGGGTGCTGCTGTCGACGGTGGAGATGCGCAACGCGCCGTGGATCGGCTGGATCACCGACCTGTCGGCCAAGGACCCGTACTTCATCCTGCCGCTGCTGATGACCTTGTCGAGCCTGCTGCAGACCTGGCTGAACCCGACGCCGCCGGATCCGGTGCAGGCCAAGATGATGTGGATCATGCCGCTGGTCTTCTCGGTGATGTTCTTCTTCTTCCCGGCCGGCCTGGTGCTGTATTGGCTGACGAACAACATCCTGTCGATCGCGCAGCAGTGGCTGATCAACAAGCAGCTGGGGGTGCTCGGCAAGTAGCACCCCGCGGATACGTCCCCCCAACCGGGGGCTTGTCCGCAGCCTGCGCACGCGCGACGATGCACGCCATGGAAAGACGGTCTCGAACCGGCGATCCACCAGTCAATGCGGGGCAGACCCGCTGAGGCGAACGAACCGGCGCAGCAATCTCCTCGCTGCTGCCGGCGCAACGATCGCTCCAGCGGCTCGGGAGGATGATTCGGCTGTACCGGCGCTTCCCCCCGCGCCATCTTCAACCCGGGCCACGCGTCGGCGTCGCCCGGGTTTGTCGTTTCAGCTTCCCCGACAATCGCGCGATGCTGCCGCGCCACCACGATCCCGTCATCGCCATCACCACCGCTCCCGGGCGCGGCGCCGTGGGCATCGTGCGGGTGTCGGGGCGCGACCTGAAGCCGCTGGTCGCGGCGTTGTTCCAGCGGACGCTGCAGCCGCGCCATGCGACCTACCTGCCCTTCATCGATGCGCAGGGCCGGGCGATCGACCGCGGCTTGGCCTTGTACTTCCCGGCGCCGCATTCGTACACCGGCGAGGACGTGCTCGAACTGCAGGCGCACGGCGGCCCGGTGGTGCTGCAGCTGCTGCTGGCGCGCTGTCTCGAGCTCGGCCGCGACACCGGCCTGCGCCTGGCCGAACCGGGCGAGTTCACCGAGCGCGCCTACCTGAACGACAAGCTCGACCTGGCGCAGGCCGAGGCCGTCAGCGACCTGATCGAGGCCAGCACCGAGGCGGCCGCGCGCTCGGCCAGCCGCTCGCTGAGCGGTGCCTTCTCCGACGAAGTGCACGCGCTGCGCGACCGGCTGGTGTCGCTGCGCATGCTGGTGGAGGCGACGCTCGACTTCCCCGAAGAGGAGATCGACTTCCTCGAGAAGGCCGACGCGCGCGGCCGCCTGGACGCGATCGCGCGGGACGTGGCGGCAGTGCTGGCGCGGGCGCGACAGGGCGCGCTGCTGCGCGAAGGCATGCAGATCGTGCTGGCCGGCCAGCCCAACGTCGGCAAGAGCTCGCTGCTGAACGCGCTGGCCGGTGCCGAGCTGGCCATCGTCACGCCGATCCCGGGCACGACCCGCGACAAGGTCAGCGAGACCATCCAGATCGATGGCGTGCCGGTGCACGTGGTCGACACCGCCGGCTTGCGCGAGGCGGGCGACGAGGTCGAGCGCATCGGCATCGCGCGCAGCTGGGACGCCATCGGCCAGGCCGATGCGGTGCTGTTCCTGCACGACCTGACGCGTTTGGGAGAACCTGCATACGACGCGGCCGAGGCGCAGATCACCGCGAAGCTGCCGGATGCGCGACAGGCCGGCGAGCGCCTGGTGCACGTCTACAGCAAGAGCGACCTGGCGGCCGTGCCCGCCTGGCCGGCGGACGGCGGCCACCACATCGCGCTGTCGGCGCGCACCGGCGACGGCCTGGAGGCGCTGCGCCGGCTGCTGCTGCAGCTGGCCGGCTGGCATGCGTCGCCGGACGGCGTCTTCATCGCGCGTGCGCGCCATGTCGACGCACTGCGCCACACCGCAGAGCACCTCGCGCTGGCGCGCGAACTGGCCGCATCGCCCGAGCCGGCGCTCGACCTGCTGGCCGAAGAGCTGCGCCTCGCGCAGACCGCGCTGTCGCAGATCACCGGCGAGTTCACGTCGGATGACCTGCTGGGCGAGATCTTCAGCCGCTTCTGCATCGGGAAGTAGCGCCGGCCTGCCCCGGCCGCTACCGACAGACGGACCCGCCACCCCGACCGGCGGACACATCCCTTACGCCGCGCTGTTGTGGTATGCGCCCCACGCATCGATAATCGCGACACATTCACGAACGCGCACCCAAGTGCGCGTCATCTCGCAGAGGACACGATGGAACTCCAGCAGTTGGTACAGGCGATCCAGACGCTGAATGCGGAAGACGCTTTTCGCGCCCGTCTGACGCCTGACCAGTGGCGCATCATCGGTCCGTATCTGACCCAGCACGACATCCGCGCCGGCGACCTGCTGATCAAGCAGGGCGACTCCGACCGCAGCATGTATTTCCTCGGCCAGGGCTCGCTGCAGGTGTTCGTCACCGGCGGCCCGCCCGGCGCCAACCGCATCGCGATCCTGCGTGCCGGCTCGGTGGTCGGCGAACCGGCGCTGTTCCTCGACAGTCCGCGCATGGCCAATGTCGAGGCGATGACGCCGTGCATCGTCTGGGCGCTGCGCGGCCCGCGGCTCGAAGAACTGGCCCAGCGCACGCCGGCCCTCGCGCTCGAACTCGTGCGGGCGGCCGGCTCGGTGATGGCGCTACGCATGCGCGCCAACATCGCGCGCCAGACCCCGGTCACCTGAGACCGGCGTCGGCGCAGGGCCTCAGTGCCCGCCGAAATCCACCAGCGTGAACAACGGCAGCCCGGCTTCGCGCAGGCGCTGCGACCCTTTCAGCTCCGGCAGGTCGACGATGGCCGCGCCCTCGATCACCGTCGCACCCAGGCGCTGCAGCAGCCGCATGCCGGCGCCCATCGTGCCGCCGGTGGCGATCAGGTCGTCGATCAGCACGATGCGATCGCCCGGCTTCACCGCGTCGGTGTGCATCTCGACGGTGGCCGAGCCGTACTCCAGCTCGTAGGTCTCCTGCACCGTCGTGAACGGCAGCTTGCCCTTCTTGCGGATCGGGATGAAGCCGATGTTCAGCTCGTAGGCCAGCACCGACCCGATGATGAAGCCGCGCGCGTCCAGCCCGGCGATCGCGCTCGGCCGCACGTCGAAGTAGCGGTGCACGAACTCGTCGATCAGGATGCGGAAGGTGCGCGGGTCCGCCAGCAAGGGCGTGATGTCGCGGAACTGCACGCCCGGCTCCGGCCAGTCGGGCACGGTGCGGATGCTGCGCTTGATGATGTCGCGTGCTGTTTCCAGCGGAGTGTCTTCGTTCATGGGGCTCACCGTCGGGAACGGGCGCCATTGTGGACCTTCTTTCGACCTCGCTTCCACCGTGCAGGACGCCTTGTCCCGCAAGCGACAGCCCGCGGCGGGTTAGCCCGGGCGACGCCAGCCGGCCCGCGAACTAGGCTGGTCCTGCCACGTGGCCGATGCGCCACGGCGAGCACCACGACGCACACACAGGAGACACCCACATGAATCAGCGATCCTTGCTGAGGATGTCGGCATTCGCCGCCGCCTCCACCCTGCTGTTCTCCGCCTGCGGCGGCGGCGACGACGGCCCCGCGCCTGCACCCGCGCCGGTCCCCGAGGAAACGCGTGCGCAGGACGGCCGCAGCAGCTTCGCCGCCGACCCGGCGGCGCTGGCCTTCGACGCGCTCGCAGGCTTGGCCGTCGAGACCGACCGCTGGACCGGCGTGCAAGGCGGTGCCGGCTACCGCATCGAAGTGCCGAAGACAGGCTGGAACGGCAAGCTCGTGTTGTATGCGCACGGCTACGTCGGCACCGGCAATGCGCTCGTCGTGACCACCCCGTCGATCCGCCGCTACCTGCTGGAGCAGGGCTTCGCCTGGGCGGCCTCCAGCTACAGCAAGAACTACTACGACGTGCGGGCCGGCGTCGAGGACACCAACGCGCTGGCCCAGGCCTTCGTGCAGATTGCCGCCGCCAACGGCCGCACGCTGGCCGCGCCCACCCGGACCTACCTGGTCGGCCATTCGATGGGCGGCCACATCACCGCCGCCGCGATCGAGGACGAGGCCTTCGCCACCGCGGTCCACAAGCAGAAGTACGACGGCGCGGTGCCGATGTGCGGCGTGGTCGGCGACACCGAGCTGTTCGACTACTTCGCCGGCTACCAGCTTGCGGCGCAGCAGTTGGCCGGCGTGCCGGCGAAGAGCTTTCCGACCACCGACTGGGCGAGCCTGGTGGCCGACGTGCGCACCACGCTGTTCGCGAGCCAGACCGCCTTCACGACGCCCACCGCGCAGGGCGCCAAGCTCAAGGAGGTGGTGATGAACCTGACCGGCGGCCCGCGGCCGATCTTCGACCAGGGCTTCGCGAACAACGGCCTGCAGAACGTCGTCTGGGGCACCTTCGGCGGCGACGGCACCGTCAACGGCATCCTGAACAAGAGCGTGATCGACACCCACCGCTTCTCGTACAGGTTCAGTGCCAGCGACGCGCTGCTGGCCTCGTTCAATGCCTCGATCGCGAAGGCGACCGCGGCACCCGATGCCAACCGGCTGCGCAGCGACGGCCTGCGCTGGATCCCGAAGGTGAACGGCGAATTCAGGATCCCGGTCGTCAGCCTGCACACGCTGGGCGACCTGTACGTGCCGTTCCACATGGAGCAGGTCTACCGCGCGCGTGTCGAGGCCAAGGGCAACGGCGGCTGGCTGGTGCAGCGGGCGGTGCGCGCTCCCAGCCACTGCGACTTCACGGTGGCCGAGCAGGTCGGCGCGTTCGCGGCCATGGTGGCCTGGGTCGAGACCGGCGCGAAGCCGGCGGGCGACGATGTGGCGACGCCGGCCACCGTCGCCGACCCGGCCTACGGCTGCGCCTACACGGTCAATGCCGGCGGCACCGACGACAACCCGACGACGATCGCGACGCGGGCGCTGATGCCCGCCTGCCCGGCGCCCTGACCGGCCAGCTAGCGCCCGAGCAGCTTGCCTTCGGCCAGGGCCAGCGGCTCGGGCAGGCCGGACAGCACCAGCGTGTCCCCGCCCGCCAGCACCAGCGCGTCGTGCGGCTTGGTCACCGCGCCCGACGCGCGCCGCACGGACACCACGTTGACGCCCACCGCGTGCAAGGCCAGCGCCGACAGCGGCTGGCCGATCCACGCGGCGGCGGATGGCAGGCTGACGCTCAGCAGCCGCGCCTGCAGCAGCTCGTCGACGGTGTCGTCGTCGGCACCGTGGAAGTAGCCGCGCAGCAAGCCATAGCGCGCATCGCGCTGGTCCTGCACGATGCGGATCACGCGCCGCATCGGCACGCCCACCAGCGCCAGCGCGTGGCTCGCGAGCATCAGCGAACCCTCGATCGCTTCGGGCACCACCTCGGTCGCGCCGGCCGCCTGCAGCCGCTCGATGTCGCTGTCGTCCAGCGTGCGCACGATCACCGGCACCGTCGGCGCGTGCGCCTGCACCAGGTGCAGGATCTTCATCGCCGACGGCGTGTCGTGGTAGCTCACCACCACCGCGCTGGCGCGCGCCAGCCCGGCGGCCATCAGGCTCTGCAGCCGCGCCGCATCGCCGAACACCACGCTCTGCCCGGCGGCGGCGGCCTGGCGCACGCGGTCCGGATCGAGGTCGAGCGCCATGTACGGGATGCGCTCGCCGTCCAGGATGCGCGCCAGGCTCTGCCCGCTGCGGCCGTAGCCGGCGATGATCACGTGCGCCTCGGTGTTGATCGCGCGCTTGGCGATGCTGGTCATCGCCACCGACTGCATCAGCCAGTCGCTCGAACTCAGCCGCATCACGATGCGGTTGCTGTACATGATGATGACCGGCGTGGCCAGCATGCTCAGCACCATGCTCGCGAGCACCGGGCTTTGCAGCTGCGCCGGCAGCAGGTGCTCCTGCGTCGCCAGCGCCAGCAGCACGAAGCCGAACTCGCCGGCCTGCGCCAGGTACAGGCCGGTGCGCAGCGCCACCCCGGGGGCGGCGCCGGACAAGCGGGCCAGCAGCGTCACCAGCGCAAACTTGAACAGCACCGGCAGCACCGTCATCAGCAGCACCAGCGGCCATTGCTGCAGCACCGTCTCGGCATCGAGCTTCATGCCGACCGTGATGAAGAACAGCCCCAGCAGCACGTCGTGGAACGGCCGGATGTCGGTCTCCACCTGGTGCTTGTACTCGGTCTCGGCGATCAGCATGCCGGCGACGAAGGCCCCGAGCGCCAGCGACAGGCCGGCGTGCTCGGTCATCCAGGCCAGCCCCAGCGTCACCAGCAGCAGGTTCAGGATGAAGAGCTCCTCGCTCTTGCGCCGCGCCACCAGCGTCAGCCACCAGCGCATCACCCGCTGGCCGCCGACCAGCAGCACCGTCAGCAGCACGACCGCCTTCAGCGCCGCATAGGCCAGCGCCGGCACCAGTGTCTCGGGCGGCGCACCCAGCGCCGGGATCAGCACCAGGAAGGGCACCACGGCCAGGTCCTGGAACAGCAGCACGCCCATCACGCGCCGGCCGTGCTCGCTCTCCAGCTCCAGCCGCTCGGCCATCAGCTTGACGACGATCGCGGTGCTGCTCATCGCGAGCGCGCCCCCCAGCGCGAACGCGCTCTGCCAGGGCAGGCCCCAGCTGCGGCCCACCTGCGCCAGGCCCCAGCCCAGCACGGTGTTGCCGGCCAGCGCGATCAGCACCGTCAGCGCCACCTGGCTCAGACCGAGCCCGAACACCAGCTTGCGCATGCTGTTGAGCTTGGGCAGGTTGAACTCCAGCCCGATCACGAACATCAGGAACACGACGCCGAATTCGGCCAGGTAGGTCATGCCGGCCGAATCCTTGGCCAGGCCGAGGGCATTCGGGCCGATCAGCACGCCCACCGTCAAATAGCCGAGCATCGGCGGCAGCTTCAGCGTGCGGCACACCACCACGCCGGCCACGGCGGCGATCAGGTACAGCAGGACGAGTTCGAGGGTGGAAGCCATCAAGCGCTGTCGTCAGGGGCGTGCCTACAATCGCCAGATCCTATCGGACCCGAGCCGCTCTTCCATGCCACTGTCTTCCCTCCCCGCCGTTTCTTTTGATGTCGAGCGCGTGCTGCGGCTGGCGCGCGAGACCTTCGACATCGAGGCGAAGGCCCTGCTGGCCCTGAAGGACCGCCAGGGCGACAGCTTCGCGCAGGCGGTCAAGGCCATGCTGCAGTGCAACGGCCGCGTGGTCGTGATGGGCATGGGCAAGAGCGGGCATGTCGGGCGCAAGGTCGCCGCCACGCTGGCCTCCACCGGCACGCCGGCCCTGTTCGTGCACCCGGCCGAGGCCAGCCACGGCGACCTGGGCATGGTGACGACCGGCGACGTGGTGCTGGCGATCTCCAATTCGGGCGAGAGCGACGAGCTGGCCGCCATCCTGCCGGCGCTCAAGCGCCTGGGTGTCACGTTGGTTGCGATGACAGGCCGCCCCGATTCCAGCCTGGCCAGTCACGCCGACATCACGCTCAACAGCGCCGTCGACCAGGAGGCCTGCCCGCTGAACCTCGCCCCCACCACCAGCACCATCGCGCAGATGGCGGTCGGGGACGCGCTGGCGGTGGCGTTGCTCGATGCGCGCGGCTTCCGCGAGGAGGACTTCGCCCGCTCGCACCCCGGTGGCAGCCTGGGCCGCAAGCTGCTGACCCACGTGCGCGACGTGATGCGCAGCGGCGACGAGGTGCCGCGCGTGCCGCCGGCAACGCCCTTCGTCGAGATGATGCGCGAGATGACGCGCAAGGGGCTGGGCGCCACGGCCATCGCCGGCGAGCGCGGCGAGGTGCTGGGCATCTTCACCGACGGCGACCTGCGCCGCCTGATCGAGCAGGGCCGCGACCTGCGCGCGCTGACCGCCTCCGACGTGATGCACCCCCACCCGCGCCTGGTGCGCGTCGACGCGCTGGCGGTCGACGCCGCCGACCTGATGGAACTGCACCGCATCACCAGCGTGCTGGTGGTGGACGGCACGGGCCTGCTGGTGGGCGCGCTGAACTTCAATGACCTGATGCGGGCCAAAGTGATCTGATGGCGATCCTGGACGACATCACGCCGGTGCTGAGCTTCCCGCCCGAGCTGCTGCTGCGCGCGCAGGACATCCGCGCCGCCATCTTCGACGTCGACGGCGTGCTGACCGACGGCCGCATCTACATCGGCGAGCGCGGCGAGGAGTTCAAGGCCTTCAACACGCTCGATGGCCACGGCCTGAAGCTGCTGGCCCAGGGCGGTATCGCGCCGATCGTGATCACCGGGCGCGATTCGCCGGCGGTGCGGCGCCGCGTCGCCGACCTGGGGATCGCACATGCGGTCTATGGCGTGCACGACAAGCTGGCCGCCGCGCAGGACTTGATGAAGACGCTGGGCCTCGACTGGTCCGAGCTCGCCGCCATCGGCGACGACTGGCCCGACCTGCCGTTGCTGGTGCGCGCCGCGCTCGCCGGATCGCCGGCCAACGGCCATGCCGAGGTGCGTGCGATCGCCCACCACGTGACGGCGGCCCACGGCGGCCACGGCGCGGCGCGCGAGTTCTGCGACCTGCTGCTCACCGCCACCGGGCGCTACGCGGCGCTGCTGCGCGGCCACCTCGTCACGCTCGATGGCGCAGGCTGACGCCGCACCGTCCAGCACGCTGGAACCCGCGGTGGTGCGCCCGGGCGGGCGCCGCACGCCGCAGCCGCTGCGCTGGCGGCTGGTCGAGTTGCTGTCTGCCTACCTGCCGCTGGTGCTGATGGGCGTGTTGGCGATGGGCACCTGGTGGTTGGTGAAGAACACGCCGCTGGCGGACGATCCACGCGTCGCCGCGCCGCTGCGCCACGAGCCCGACTACGAGATGCGCAGCTTCGCGGTGCAGCGCTTCAGCGTGCAGGGCCAGCTGCGCGCCCAGCTCGAAGGCGACGTGCTGCGCCACTACCCCGACACCGACACCGTCGAGATCGACAACGTGCGGCTGCGCGCCGTCACGCCCGACGGCCGCGTGACCCATGCCACCGCGCGCCGCGCGATCGCCAACGGCGATGCCACCGAGGTGCAGCTGATCGGCCAGGCCGAGATCATCCGCGACGGCGTCAATGGTGGCGTGCCGCTCGATTTCCGCAGCGAGTTCCTGCATGCCTTCCTCGACACCGAGAGCATCAAGTCGCACCTGCCGGTCACCATCACGCAGGGCGGCACCGAGCTGCGCGCCGACAGCATGGAATACAGCCACCTCGACCGGGTGATCCGCTTCGGCGGCCGCACCAAGGCGGTGTTCAGCCCCAAGGAGGCCAAATGAGCAGCGCCGGCCTCGTCTTCATCACCGGCGCGTCCAGCGGCATCGGGCAGGCGCTGGCGTTGCGCTTCTACCAGGCGGGTTACCGGCTCGCGCTGGTGGCGCGGCGCACCGAAGCGGTCCATGAGTGGGCGCGGGCGCAGGGGCTCGATGCCGCGCGCTTCGCGGTGTACGCCGCCGACGTGCGCGACATCGCCGCGATCACCGGTGCCGGCCGCGCCTGCATCGCCGCCCAGGGCGTGCCCGATGTCGTGATCGCCAACGCGGGCATCAGCATCGGCATCGACACCGCGGTGTTCGACGACCTGGACGTGATGCGCGCCACCTACGAGACCAACAACCTCGGCATGGCGGCCACTTTCCAGCCCTTCGTCACCGCGATGCGCGAGCGGCGCAGCGGCAGGCTGGTTGGCATTGCCAGCGTCGCCGGCATCCGCGGGCTGCCGGGGCATGGCGCCTACTGTTCCAGCAAGGCGGCGGTGATCGCCTACTGTGAGAGCCTGCGCGGCGAGCTGCGGCCGGACGGCGTCAAGGTCGTCACGCTGGGCCCGGGCTACATCGACACGCCGCTGACGCGCGAGAACCGCTACGGCATGCCGTTCCTGATGCAGCCCGAGGTGTTCGCCGACCAAGCGTTCCGCGCCATCGAGGCCGGCGCCAGCTACCGCGTGATCCCGTGGCAGATGGGCGTCGTCGCCAAGCTGATGCGGGCCTTGCCGAACTGGCTGTACGACAAGGCGCTGGCCGGGCGGCCGCGCAAGAAACGCCAGGGGGAGTGAATCGGCGGCGGGTTTCACCCCGCCGGGTCGGCTCGCGCGTATCAGCAGGGACCTGAACTTCCAAGAGAGTCGTCCCATGCGTTCCCTTTCAGTCCTGGTGCTGGCCCTGGTGCTCGGCAGTCTTGCGGCCTGCGGGCGCGGATCGTCCGAGGCGCCGCAGGCGGCGGATGCCGCGGCCCCGGCCGCCGCCCCGTCGATGCGGCTGGCCAAGGAAGCGGCCTCCGGCGGTGCCCCGGCCCAGGCCCAGGCCGAAATCGCCGCGCGCCGCTACATGGCGGTGCGCCACACGCTGAACATCGTCACCGCGCCCGATGGCGTCGAGGCCGCCTGGCGCCAGGCCAACGAGGCCTGCCTGGCCGCCGGCTGCGAGGTGCTGAACGCATCGGTGCAGCGCGACGACGAACGCTGGCCGGCCACCGCCACGCTCGAGGCGCGCGTGCCGCCGGACAGGCTGGAGGCTTTCCTGAAGCGCGTCGGCAGCCTCGGCCGCGTCGGGCTCAACGCGCGCACCGCCGAGGACAAGACCGACGCCGTGCTCGACACCGAGGCGCGGCTGAAGAACCAGACCGCCTTCCGCGACCACCTGCGGGTGCTGATGGCCACGCCGGGCGCGAAGCTGAAGGACCTGATCGAGGTCGAGCGCGAGCTGGTGCAGGTGCAGAGCGAACTCGACGCGCTGGCCGCGCAGCGCAAGGTGCTGGCCAACGAGACCGACAAGGTGCATGTCTCGATGAGCTTCAACGCGCGGCGCGAGGCCATCGAGGCCGGCATGTGGCAACCGGTGCGCAATGCACTGCTCGACGCCGGCCACGTGGTGGCCGCCAGCCTGGGCGTGTTGATCACCGTGCTCGTCGGTGCGTTGCCGTGGGCGGCGGCCCTGCTGCTGGCCGCCTGGATTGCCCGTTTGCTGTGGCGCCGGCGCCGCGCACGCGCATGAAAAAAGCGGTGGGCGCTTTCGCACCCACCGCTTTCTCGAGAACCTGATCGGGGATCAGTAGCCGCCGCGGCTGCCACCACCACCGCCGCCGCCGTAGCTGCCGCCACCGCCGGAGCGGCCACCGCCACCACCGCCRTAGCCGCCGCCACCGCCGGAGCGGCCACCGCCGCCGCCACCACCGTAGCCGCCACCACCACCGCCGCCGCCGTAGCCGCCGCCACCACCGGAGCGGCCACCGCCGCCACCGAAGCCGCCGCCGCCTGAGCGACCACCGCCGCCGCCGAAGCCGCCCGGACGCTCTTCGCGCGGACGGGCCTCATTGACGACCAGCGCACGGCCGTCGAGGGCCTGGCCGTTCATGCCGTTGATGGCGGATTGCGCTTCTGCGTCGGTGCCCATTTCCACGAAGCCGAAGCCCTTGGAGCGGCCGGTATCGCGGTCCATCATGACCTTGGCGGACGAGACGGTGCCGAATTGCGCGAATGCTTGTTGAAGATCGTCGTCGCGAACGCTGTAGGCGAGGTTGCCGACGTAGAGTTTATTGCCCATGGAGAGCGCCTTTCTTTCCTGAAGTCACGAGAACCATGTGGAGCGTGTACCCATCCTGAACCATTCAAGTGAAGGCGCTGCTTCCAGACACAGAATTTTGATTATCAAGTAATTGCGCGAAGCGGTGCAAATTGTGGAAACCCCTGGCAAGCCGAGGGAAACAAAAAGTGTTGTTTTCGGGCAGCCCGGCTGCAGACCGCATGGCGCCTTCGTTTGCGGCCCCTGTCGCTTCTTGCGGCAAGACTTGCCGCCCGTCACCGCCGATGACCGCATCGGGTCCCTCGAACAACCTGTAGCGCGACCTTCTTCCTCCCATGAGCAAACGCATTGCCAGTCTCGTGCCCAGCCTCACCGAGCTGGTCGTCGCCCTCGGCCTGGGGCCGCGCCTGGTGGCGCGCACCGGTTTCTGCATCCATCCCGACGACATCGTTCGCGACGTGCCCAAGGTCGGGGGCACCAAGGCGGTGAACCTGGACACGTTGCGCCGGCTCGCGCCGACGCACGTGCTCGTCAATGTGGATGAGAACCGGCACGACATCGTGCCGGCCCTGCACGGGATGGGTGCGCAGGTGATCGTCACGCACCCCTGCGATCCCGAGGACAACCTCGCGCTGGTCGACCAGCTGGCCCGGGTCTTCGACGACGAACCCGGTGTGCCCGAGCGTGCGCAGGCGCTGCGCGAGGCCTTGCGCCACGAGCTAGGGGAAACCCGCGGTGACGGGCGTGGGCCCTGCCGCGTGCTCTATTTGATCTGGCACAAGCCCTGGATGACGGTCGCGCGCGACACCTACCTGTCGCGCATGCTGGCGCGCATCGCCTGGCACACCGAGCCGGCGCTCGAAGGCGGGCCGCACGGTGCGGCGCGCTATCCGGTGGTGCACGGCGACGAGGCCTGGCTGGCCGAGGTCGAGCGCGTGCTGCTGAGTTCGGAGCCGTTCGGTTTCGGCGATCGCCACGTCGCGCTGGCGCAGGCCCTGTGCCCGCAGGCCCGGGTGCAGCGCGTCGATGGCGAGCTGCTGAGCTGGTACGGCCCGCGCGCGGTGCCGGGTTTGCGCTACCTGCGGGAACTGGCCATGAGCTGAGGGCGCCCCATCAGAATGGCGCATGGACATCTACAAGCCGCTGGTCGCCCTGCTCGCCATCGTCAACCCGATCGGCGTGATCCCGTTCTTCATCCACTTCACCGGGGGTTTCACCCGCGAACAGCGCCAGCGCACCATTCGCGTCGCCGCGTTCAGCGCCTTCGTCGTGATCGCGGTCAGCGCGCTGGCGGGGCTGAAGATCATCGAGTTCTTCGGCATCTCGCTCGCGTCGTTCCAGGTCGGCGGCGGCACGCTGCTGCTGATCTCGGCGCTGCAGATGCTGAACGCGCAGCCGGCCGAGACGCGGCAAGAGGACGTGACCGAGGGCAACACCAAGGTCGATGCCGGCGACAGCATCGCGGTGGTGCCGCTGACCATCCCGCTGCTGACCGGACCGGCGACCATCTCGACGATGGTCATCTACGCCGACAAGACGCGGCACTGGTGGGAGATCGCGGTGCTGGTCGGCTATGGCGTGGTGATCGGCATTGCGGTGTGGCTGGCCTTCAGCGCGTCCGGCCGCATCGCGCGGGTGCTCGGCAAGACCGGCATCAACGTGATGACGCGCCTGATGGGGCTGATCCTGGCCGCGCTGGCGGTCGAGGTGATGTCCGACGGGCTGGTGAAGCTGTTCCCGATCCTGGCCAGCAGCATCCACTGACCGGGTTTCACCGCGACTTCATGGCGCCTTCACCGGCGCTGGCCACAGTCCGCGGCTTCAACTCCTGGAGCTGCGCATGAAACTCCCCCGCATCGTGGTCAAGGGCTCGGCGATCCTCGTCGTCGTGATCCTGCTGAGCCTGGCGCTGTCGCGCATCGAGGGCCTGGTGCTCGAACGCCAATACCGCGCGTCGGAAGCCGAGCAGGGCATTGCGCAGAGCCACGCCGGCCGCCAGTCGTTGCTCGGCCCGGTGCTGCTGACCCAGTGCAGCGAGAGCTGGCAGGAGACCGAAGGCAGCGGCAAGGACGCCAAGCGGGTCGACCGGCGCCGCGACTTCCGGCTCAGTGCCGTCCCGCGCACCCATGCGATCGACGCCAGGCTGGCGATGGAAGCGCGCTACCGGGGCCTGTTCAAGGTCAACACCTATGCGACGCAGCTGCAGGTGTCCGCCGAATGGGCATCGCTGGCTGCCTTGCGGCCGCAGCGCGAACACACCGGCTCGCAACTGGCGTGCGACCCGGTGGACCTGATGGTCGCGGTGAGCGACGCGCGCGGAATCCGCCAGGCGGCGGTCACCCTCGACGGCCAGCCGCTGGCCGTCGAGCCGGGCACGATGCACGACAAGTACCCGAGCGGCTTCCACGTCGCCTTGCCCGAGGCGCGCCGCAACGGCGAGACACCGCTGCGGGTGGCGCTGACGCTGGACCTGGTAGGGACGTCGGCCTTCGCGGTCGTGCCGATCGGTCGCGACAGCCGCATGCACCTCAGCGCCGACTGGCCGCATCCGTCATTCAACGGCCGCTTCCTTCCGGACCCCGCGACGCGCACGGTGCGCAGCGACGGCTTCGAGGCGAGCTGGCAGGTGTCGGCGCTGGCCACGACGGCCGTGCAGGACTTCGCGCACGGTGTCGCGCTGTGCGTGCCCGGCGAAGGCGGCAAGGCGCCGTGCCTGGACAGCTTCGACGTCGACTTCATCGACCCGGTGAACCCCTATTCCCTCAGCGACCGCGCCATCAAGTACGGCATGCTGTTCGTCGGCCTGACCTTCGTCGCGGTCGGCATGGTCGAGCTGCTGCTGCGCCGCCGCGTGCACCCCGTGCAGTACCTGCTGGTGGGCTGCGCGATCAGCGTGTTCTTCCTGCTGCTGCTGAGCTTGTCGGAGCACTTCCCGTTCGGCCCGTCGTATGCCGCGGCGGCTGCAGCCTGCGTCGCGCTGCTCGCGTTCTACGGCCGGCACATGCTGGGCGGCTGGCGCGCCGGGGTCTTGTTCGGGGCCGGCATCGCCGCGCTGTACGGCGCGCTGTACACGCTGCTGCAGATGGAGCAGGCCTCGCTGGTGACCGGCGCGGTGCTGCTGTTCTGCGTGCTGGCCGGGGTGATGGTGGCGACGCGCCGGCTCGACTGGTACGGGCTGGCGGCGGCCGACACGTCAGCAAGCGCAACAAGCGCGCCCTGACCCAAAAACTTGGCACCGGTCCAACGACGGCGCAGCGTCCGCGCAACAAAGGCAGTCGTACCATGCCGCACCATGAATGTGCTCAGCTTCGACAGCTTCGGTGCGCCGGATGTCTTGCGCTATCGCTCCCATCCGGACCCGCAGCCCGGGCCGTCGCAGGCCCTGGTGCGCACGCGGGCGATCGGGCTGAACTTCGCCGACGTCTACCGGCGCAAGGGCACCTACCACCTGGCAGGCTCGCCGCCCTTCATCGCCGGCTATGAAGGCGCGGGCGAGGTCGTCAGCGCGCCGGCCGGCAGCGGCTTGGCGCCGGGCGACCGGGTCGGCTTCGCCGACATGCCGTTCGCCAACGCCGAGCTGGTGGCGGTCGACCTCGCGAAGCTGATCCCGCTGCCCGACGACATCGGCTTCGACACCGCCGCCGCGGTGCTGCTGCAAGGCCTGACCGCGCAGTACCTGGTGCGCGACAGCCATGCGCTGCTGCGCGGCGAGAGCGTGCTGGTGCATGCCGCGGCCGGCGGCGTCGGCGGGCTGCTGGTGCAGCTGTGCAAGGCGCTCGGGGCGCGGGTGATAGGGCTGACGTCCAGCGAAGCCAAGGCGGCGCAGGCGCGCGAGGCCGGTGCCGACGACGTGGCGCTGTATTCGCAGGACTGGGTGGCCGCCGCACAGGCCTTCGCGCCCGGCGGCGTCGACGTCGTCTACGACTCGGTCGGCGCCACGCTGGCCGGCAGCCTGGCCGCCACGCGCACCCGCGGCCACGTGGTGTTCTACGGCATGGCCGGCGGCGACCCGGCACCGGTCGACCCGCGCATGCTGATGGACACCTCCAAGTCACTCACCGGCGGTGACCTGTGGAACGTGCTGACCAGCGCCGACGAGCGCCGCAGCCGCGCCGGCGAGCTGTTCGGCTGGGTGCGCAGCGGCCGGCTGCGCGTGCCGGTCGATTCGCGCTTCGCGCTGGCCGACGGCGCGCAGGCGCACGCCCGGCTCGAGAGCCGTGCCTCCACCGGCAAGGTGTTGCTGATCCCCTGAGCCGGACCCCACGATGAGAGAAATCACCTACGACTACATCGTCTGCGGCGCCGGCACCGCGGGCTGCCTGCTGGCCAACCGGCTCAGCGCCGACGCGACGAAGAGCGTGCTGCTGATCGAGGCCGGCGGCAACGACGACTACCTGTGGATCCACATCCCGGTCGGCTACCTGTACTGCATCGGCAACCCGCGCACCGACTGGCTGTTCAACACCGACGCCGACCCGGGCCTGAACGGCCGCTCGCTGCGCTACCCGCGCGGCAAGGTGCTGGGCGGCTGCTCCAGCATCAACGGCATGATCTACATGCGCGGCCAGGCGCGCGACTACGACCACTGGGGCGCGCTCGGCAACCCCGGCTGGAGCTGGCAGGAATGCCTGCCCTTCTTCAAGCAGCACGAAGATTTCCACAAGGGCGCCGACGAGTTCCATGCCGCGCCCGGCTTCGACCGCAGCGGCCAGCGTGCCGGCGGCGAATGGCGGGTCGAGAAGCAGCGTCTGCGCTGGGAGATCCTCGATGCGTTCGCGCAGGCGGCTCAGCAGGCCGGCATCCCGCACAGCAGCGACTTCAACCGCGGCGACAACGAAGGCGTCGGCTACTTCGACGTCAACCAGCGCAACGGCATCCGCTGGAACGCGGCCAAGGCCTTCCTGCGGCCGGTGCTGCGCCGGCCCAACCTGCAGGTGTGGACCGGCGCGCAGATCGCGCGCGTGGTGGTGGAGCCCGGCCCGAGCGACGGCTCGTGGGATGGCGAGCCGCAGGCCAACGGTGTCGAGGTGATCCCGCACGGCGGCGGCGAGCGCATCCGCGCGCGTGCGGCGCGCGAGGTCATCCTGTGCACCGGCGCGGTCGGCACGCCGCAGCTGCTGCAGCTGTCGGGCATCGGCCCGCGCGCGCTGCTGCAGCAGCATGGGGTGATGGTGATGCGCGACGCACCCGGTGTCGGCGGCAACCTGCAGGACCACCTGCAGGTGCGCGCCGTCTACCAGGTCGACGGCGTGCGCACGCTGAACACGATGGCGAACTCGCTGTGGGGCAAGGCGATGATCGGCGCCGAGTACGTGTTCCGCCGCAGCGGGCCGATGAGCATGGCGCCGTCGCAGCTCGGGGCCTTCACGCGCAGCGACCCGGCGCAAGGGCATGCCAACCTGCAGTACCACGTGCAGCCGCTGTCGCTGGACGCCTTCGGCCAACCGCTGCACCGCTTCAATGCCTTCACCGCGAGCGTGTGCAACCTGAACCCGGGCAGCCGCGGGCGCATCGACATCCGAAGCGGCGACCCCACGGTGGCGCCGAGCATCCGCGCCAACTACCTGAGCACCGACGAAGACCGCCGCGTCGCGGCCGATTCGCTGCGCGTCACGCGCCGCATCGTCGAGCAGGCGGCGCTGGCGCCCTATCACCCGAAGGAGATCAAGCCGGGCGTGCAGTTCCAGAGCGACGACGAGCTGGCCCGTTTGGCCGGCGACATCGGCACGACGATCTTCCACCCGGTGGGCACCGCGAAGATGGGCCCGGCGCGCGACGCCGACGCGGTGGTCGATGCGCGGCTGCGCGTGCACGGCGTCAAGAAGCTGCGCGTCGTCGACGCGAGCGTGATGCCCACCATCACCAGCGGCAACACCAACTCGCCGACGCTGATGATTGCCGAGCGCGCCGCGCGCTGGATCCTCGACGACGCGCACGTCGCCGGCTGAGCCTGACCGACCCCACACCGTGCTGCTCGCGCTCGCCATCAACGCCTGCGTCAACCTGATCGTGGGTTGGGCGCTGCTGCTCGCGTGGCGCGGCGACCGCGCGCAGCTGTTCTCGCGCGACCTGGGCTGGGCCTTCGTCAGCCAGGCGCTGATCCCGATCGCCTACGGCATGCGGCAGCAGGACAGCGCCCTGCTGGATGCCGCCGGCACCGTCATCATCGTCGCCGTGTCGGCGCTGTACCTGGCGCTGCTGCTGATGGGCAGCGCCCGGCTGGCCGGGCGCAAGCCGACGCGCATGCAGGGCTTCGCGCTCGGTGCAGTGCTGCTGCTGGTGGCGGCGCTGCTGCTGCCGCTGAATGCGCAGGCGGCGCAGGCGGTCAGCGCGAGCCTGCACATCGCGGCCGGCTTCGTCGCCACCGTCTGGCTGTGGCGCCATGGCGGCTCGGAGCGCCTGGCCGGGCTGCTGCTGATGCTGCTGGGCGTCAACCAGTTCATCTTCGTCGTCTGGGGCCCGCCCGGCGTCACGGTGCAGGCGACCATCGCCGCGATGCTGCGGCTGACGCTGGGCCTTGCGCTCCTGCACGCGGCGGTGCGCCGCTCGCACGACGAATCGCGCCGGCTGCGCGACCGCTTCCTGCAGCTGACCGAGCATTCGCACCAGGGCGTCGCGGTGGTGCGCGGCGAGGACCTGCTGTATGCCAACCCGGCACTGCTGAAGATCTACGGCCTGAACTCGCTGGGCGAGGTGCTGACGCTGTGGCGCGAGGCCACGATGCCGCCCGAGGAGCGCGAGCGCGCGCGCGACCGGCACCGCAAGATCATTGCCGGCGAGCTGCTGCAGGACAACTGGCAGGGCCTGCGCTACCGCTTCGACGGCACGCCGATCCAGCTGCGCTTCAGCGCCTGGCGCATCGACTGGGACGGTCGGCCGGCCGAGCAGGTGGTGGTGACCGACGAGACCGCGCAGCACGACGCCGCGCAGGCGATGCTGTACCAGGCCACGCACGACGAGCTGACCGGGCTGCCCAACCGCGTCGCGCTGCTGCAGCGGCTGCGCGACCTGTGCGCGGCCGAGCTGCCGTCGCCGTTCGCGCTGGTGCTGATGGACGTCGACCGCTTCAAGCTCTTCAACGAGGCGCACGGCCCGTCGATCGGCGATGCGGTGCTGCGCGCGCTGGCCACCGCGTTGCAGCGCGCGCTGGCGGGCCGGGCCGAGGTGATGCGCCTGGGCGAGGACGAGTTCGCGCTGCTGGCGCCCGGCAGCGAAGGCGACCGCACGGCGCTGGGCGTCGCGCAGGCGGTGCGCCAGCTGCTGATGCAGCCGCTCGCGTTGCCGCAGCACGAGTTCTTCCTCGACGTGTCGATGGGCATGGCCACCTACCCGGCGACCGCGCGCGAGCCCGAGGCCTTGCTGCGCGCGGCGAATGCGGCGATGCACGAGGCCAAGCGCACGCCGGGCACCTCGGTGCAGTTCGCGGAGGAGCGCTTCGAGCGCGGCTCGGGCGCGTCGCTCGATGCCGAGCAGGCCTTGCGCGCCGGCATGAAGAACGACGAGTTCTGCCTGGTCTACCAGCCGAAGGTGGATGCGCAGGACAAGACGCTGGTCGGGTTCGAGGCGCTGGTGCGCTGGGACCGGCCGGGCCTCGGGCGCATCAGCCCGATGGAGTTCATCCCGGCGGCCGAGCGCACCGGGCTGATCGGCCCGCTGGGCAACCTGATCCTGACGCAGGCCTGCCACCAGATCTCGGAGTGGCGCAGCGCGTTCGGCAAGGCGGTGCCGGTGGCGGTGAACGTGTCGCCGCTGCAGCTGCTGGACCCCGGCTTCCCGGAGCTGGTGCTGCGCACGCTGCGCCACTTCGACGTGCCGCCGGGCCTGCTGACGCTGGAGATCACCGAGAGCGCGGCCGTCACCTACATGGAGCAGGCGCGCGAGCAGATCCGCCAGATGAGGGCGCATGGCATCGAGGTGGCGCTGGACGACTTCGGCACCGGCTTCTCGTCATTGAACATGCTGCGCAGCCTGCCGCTGCGCACCGTCAAGATCGACCGCAGCCTGATCGATCCGATGCCGGCGCCGGACGCGACGGCGGTGGTGAAGGCGATCTGCGACCTGGCCTCGGCGCTGCGGCTGGACGTGGTGGCCGAAGGCGTCGAGACCCGTGAACACGCCCGCGCCGCCACGGCGGCCGGTTGCGACGTGTTGCAGGGTTACCTGTATGCGCGGCCGCTGTCCTCCGAAGAAGCCGCCCGCTGGCTGGTAGATATGCGTAGCCCGGATGCCAATCCGGGACTCAAGGCCTGACCAGGAGAACCGGCACCGGCGAAGTCCGCAACACCTGCTCGGCATCGCTGCCCAGCAGCCAGCGCCCGATGCCGCGCCGCCCGTGCGTGCCGATCACCACGACGTCCGCCTTCCACTTGCCGATCTCGTCGACCACGACGTCGGAGAGGCGATGGGACAGCGTCTCGAACAGCGCCGTCTCCACCTCGACCCCCGCGGCCTTGGCCCGGGCCTGCCCTTGCGCCAGCACCGCGTTGCCGGCCGTCTTCAGCACGCCGGCCACGTCGCCCGCATAGCCGCCGAAGCCGGTGGCGAAGCTCAGCTCGTCGACCATGTGCACGAGGCGCAGCCTGGCGCCGGTGAGCTTGGCGAGCTGGATGGCTTCATCGAGGCCGCGGGTGGAGGTGTCGCTGCCGTCGATCGGCACGAGGATGCGCTGGTACATGGAGGCGCCTGTGTGCAAGGGATGGGGTTTCGATCTTGCCGCAGCCGCGATGTCCCCGGCGCAGGCCATGGCTTGCCTGCATGTATCCTGGCGGACCCGAGTGCAGGAGCCTCCCGATGCGTCTGAGCTTTCTCGTGTTTCTCATTTGTCTTCCGTTTGCCGCCCATGCGCAGACAGTGCCTGCGGGTGTCAAGGAGGCGATCGTGACTGGCGGGCTTTCGAGCGGAAAGACCTATCAAGTCGCCGAGCATTGCGGCGCGTCCGCCGAGACGCTGAAGGCCTACAAGGCGCAATTCGATGCGGACACCCGAGGAGGAGAGCAGATCTACGCGAGCCTGGGCATCAACATCGAGCAGGTCTTCCTGCAAGGGCGCAAGGACGGCGAGTCCTTCTATGCGGGCATCAAGTCGACGCCGGAGCGCGACAAGATCTGCTCGCAGACGCTGGCGCTGGTGAAGAGCCAGGGTGCGGGGCGCTGAGCAGCCCCCGGTCACCGAGGCAGTCAGTTCCCCGAATACGCCAGCTTGAGCCCCAGGTGCTCAGAAAAAGGCAAGAAATCCCTGTCCGCGTGGAGCAGCATCAGCCCGTCTTCGATGCACCGCGTCGCAATCAGCGTGTCGATGGTCTTCCGTACGGTGATGCCCATGGCTCGCAGGATTCGGTAGTTCTCAGAAGCCTTCACCGCCAGGTCGTAGCCGACCAGGTCGATGTGGTCGAAAGCGTCGAGGGTCTGCTTCACCAACTTGAACTCCCGATCGCCGCGAACACCCTGCAGGACCTCAGCGGCAATCAAATCCCCGACAGCCAGCGCGCTGCGGCCGAGGAGAGAGTCCAGGAGCACCACCTGGGGCGTGTCCGCCGAGCGAAAGTAGTCGATCCAGACGCTGGAGTCGACCAGGATCACCGGTCCGTCCTCATCGCCTCCAAGTCACCATCCCAGGTGATCTTTCCCTTGAGTTCGCGGGCCTTCTCCTGGGCACGAAGCCGCACCAAGGTTCTCAAGCCCAGCTCCACGGCCTCGCGCTTGGTCTTCACTCCGGTGGCCTTCAGGGCGTCCTTCATGAGCTTGTCGTCGATCTCGATGTTCGTGCGCATGATGTGTATCCCTGTAGAAAGCAGTACACATCGTAGCACTTCACTCCTCTGCTGAGTACTGTCTCCACCCAAGCTCATGCAGCCACCGCAAAACGCAGATCCAGCCGCGATTTCCTTCGTTCGCCGCACGACCCGGGCCGACCACACTGCGGCCCACGATGTCCCAGGTTCTCCCGTTGTCCCGCCGTGCCGACGTGCACGCGCAGATTGCCGATGCCACCGCCACTTTGGTGCAGCAGCTCGCCGCCACCGCGGTCCAGCGCGACCAGGCCGGCGGCCATGCCGCCGCCGAGCGTGAGCAGATCCGCGCGAGCGGCCTGCTGGCGCTGACCATCCCGCGCGAGCACGGCGGCCTCGGCGCCGACTGGTCCACCTTCTACGGCGTGCTGCGCCAGCTGGCCCAGGTCGACAGCGCGCTCGCCCACCTGTTCGGCTTCCACCACCTGCAGCTGGCCGGCGTGCAGCTGTACGGCAACGCCACGCAGCAACAGACACTGCTGCGCCGCACCGTCGATGAGCGCCTGTTCTGGGGCAATGCGCTGAACCCGCTGGACCGCCGCGCCGTGGCGCGCGAGGTCGACGGCGGCTTCGTGATCGACGGCCTCAAGAGCTTCGCGTCCGGCTCGGTCGGCTCCGACCAGCTGACGATTTCCGCCTGGCATGAGCCGACGCAGACCGCGCTGATCGCCGCGGTGCCGACACGCCGCGAAGGCATCACCGTGCAGGCCGATTGGGACGCCTTCGGCCAGCGCCAGACCGACAGCGGCAACGTCGCGTTCCAGCACGTGCTGTTGGCGCACGACGAGGTGCTGCAGGCTCCCGGAGTGCAGCCGACGCCGCGCGCCACGCTGCGCTCGCAGGTGGCCCAGCTGATCATGGCCAACCTCTACCTCGGCATCGGCCTCGGCGCGTTCGACGAGGCGCGCCACTACACGCGCGAGAGCAGCAAGCCCTGGTTCGCCTCCGGCGTCGCGCAGGCCAGCGACGACCCGTTCATCCAGCACCGCTACGGCGAGTTGTGGCTGCTGCTGCGCCCGGCGATCGCGCTGGCCGACGCGGCGGCGCTGTGGCTCGACCACGCGCTGCGCCAGGGCGATTCGCTGTCGGCGACGGACCGCGGCGAGGTCGCGATCGCCGTCGCCGAGGCCAAGGCCTTGTCGCACCGCGCCGGCATCGAGGTCAGCTCGCAGCTGTTCGAACTCACCGGCGCCCGCGCCACCTCGCAGCGCCTGGGGCTCGACCGCTTCTGGCGCAACGCCCGCGTGCACACGCTGCACGACCCGATCGACTACAAGCTGCGCGACATCGGCCGCTACGTGCTGAACGGCCAGATTCCCGAGCCGACGGCCTACTCATGAGCAAGATCCAGAACCTCGACCCCGGCCTGCCGCCGCCCTTGATCCGGCTCGACGGCCTGAGCAAATCCTTCGCGCTGCCCAACGGCACCCGCTTCGACGCCGTCAACAACGTCTCGCTGCAGGTGCGCCGCGGCGACATCTTCGGGCTGGTCGGCAAGAGCGGTGCCGGCAAGTCGACACTGCTGCGGCTGGTCAACCTGCTGGAGCGCCCCGACCAGGGCAGCGTCAGCGTCGACGGCCGCGAACTCACCGCCCTGGGCAAGCGCGAGCTGCGCGAGGCGCGCCAGGGCATCGGCATGATCTTCCAGCAGTTCAACCTGCTGCAAAACGCCAGCGTGTTCGACAACGTCGCGTTCCCGCTGCGCATCCATGGCCAGGTGCGCGGCCACGAGATCGCGCAGCGCGTTCTCGAATGCCTGGCCCTGGTGGGACTGAACGACAAGGTCGACGCCCACCCGGCGCAGCTGTCGGGCGGCCAGAAACAGCGCGTCGCGATCGCCCGTGCGCTGGCCTCGCGGCCGTCGGTGCTGCTGTGCGACGAACCCACCTCGGCGCTCGACGCCGAGACCACCCAGTCGCTGCTGGCCACGCTGCGCGACATCAACGCGCGGCTCGGCGTCACCATCGTCATCGTCACGCACGAGCTGGCGGTGGTGCAGGCGCTGTGCCGCCACGTCGCGGTGATCGAGGACGGCGCGGTGGCTGAGCAGTTCGCGCTCGACGAGGCCGGCGCCACGCGCAAGACCGCCCTCGGCCGCGCCCTCGCCCGGCTGGTGGCCGCCCCGCCCGCGGAGGCCGCCTATGCCTGAGAACATTGCCGCCATCCTGCCCGAGCTGTCGACCGCGCTCGCCCAGACGCTGCTGATGCTGGGCATCGGCCTGTCGGCCGCGGTGCTGCTCGGCGGCCCGCTGGGCATCTGGCTGTTCCTGCTCGGCCCGGGCCAGTCGCTCGCCAGCCGGCCGCTGTTCGCGGTCGTCAACTGGCTGGTGAACACCGTGCGCTCGTTCCCGTTCATCATCCTGCTGGTCGCGCTGGTGCCCTTCACCCGCGTGATCGCCGGCAGCTCGATCGGGCCGGTGGCGGCCGCGGTGCCGCTGTCGTTCGCCGCGATCCCCTACTTCGCCCGCCTGGTCGAGCAGAACCTGCGCGACGTGCCGCGCGGCGTCATCGAGGCGGCGCATGCGATGGGCGCTTCGGAGCTGCAGATCATCGTGCGCGTGCTGATCGTCGAGGCGCGTTCCGGCCTGGTGCTGGCGCTCACCGTGCTGGCCATCAGCTTCCTGTCGTACTCGGCGGTGGCCGGCGTCGTCGGGGGCGGCGGCATCGGCGATCTGGCGATCCGCTACGGCTACTACCGCTTCCAGACCGACGTGATGGTGTTCACCGTCGCGATCCTGATCGTGCTCGTCCAGCTGATCCAGCTCACCGGCAACGCAATCGCGCGCCGGCTCGACAAGCGCTGAGCATCCCTTTCGTTTCCCAAGGAGTACCCCATGTCCATCGCCCGCCGCACGCTGCTCGCCGTGGCGCTGGCCGCCGTCTCGCTGGTGGCCGCCGCGCAGCAGAAGAAGGAGATCGTGTTCGGCGCCACCGCCGGCCCGTATGCCGACCAGATCAAGCTCGGCATCAAGCCGCTGCTCGAGAAGAAGGGCTACGCCGTCAAGGTCGTCGAGTTCAACGACTACATCCAGCCCAACCACGCGCTGGCCCAGGGCGCGCTGGATGCCAACGCCTTCCAGCACATCGTCTACCTGACGAAGTTCGCGACCGAGAACAAGATCGCGATCAGCGAGCTGCTGAAGGTGCCGACCGCACCGATCGCGATCTACAGCAGGAAGCACAAGACGCTGGACGTCAAGGAAGGCGCGTTGGTCGCGCTGCCGAACGACCCGACCAACGCGGCACGCGCGCTGGTGGTGCTGCAGGAGATCGGCTGGGTCAAGCTGCGCGAGGGCACCGACCCGATCCGCGCGTCGGAGAAGGACGTCGCGGTCAACCTGAAGAAGATCAAGCTGGTGCCGATCGAGGCGGCGCAGCTGCCGCGCTCGCTGGACGATACCGACTACTCGTTCGTCAACGGCAACTTCGCGCTCGCCTCGGGCCTGAAGCTGACCGAGGCACTGGCGCTGGAGAAGACCGGGCCGACCTACCAGAACGTGGTGGCGGTGCGCACCGCGGACAAGGACGCGCCCTGGGTCAAGGACATCGCCGACGCCTACCGCTCGAAGGAATTCCTCGCCGTCACCGAGAAGCAGTTCCCCGGCTTCGTGAAGACCGACTACCAGCAAGCCCTCCAGGCGGCGGTGGCGAGCAAGTGATCCGCTTCAACGCGTTCCAGATGAACACGGTCGGGCACCAGTCGCYCGGCCTGTGGACGCATCCGCGCGACCGATCGCACCGCTACACCGACCCGGACCACTGGGTCGAGCTGGCGCAATTGCTGGAGCGCGGCCGTTTCGACGGCGTGTTCCTGGCCGACGTGCTGGGCGTCTACGACGTCTACCAGGGCGCCGCCGATGCCGCACTGCGCCACGGCGTGCAGGTGCCGCTGAACGACCCGCTGGCGCTGGTGCCGCTGATGGCGCAGGCTACCGAGCACCTGGGCTTCGGCGTGACGTGCGCGCTGACCTACGAGCACCCCTACCCGTTCGCGCGCCGCATGAGCACGCTGGACCACCTGACGCGCGGGCGCATCGGCTGGAACATCGTCACCGGCTACCTCGACAGCGCGGCGCGCAACCTGGGCCTGCCGCAGCAGGCGGCGCACGACGAGCGCTATGACCTCGCCGACGAGTACCTCGATGTCGTCTACAAGCTGTGGGAGCACAGCTGGCAGGACGACGCCGTGGTGCGCGACAAGGTGCGCGGCGTCTTCACCGACCCGTCGCGCGTGCACCCGATCCGCCACCGCGGCCAGCACTACCAGGTGCCGGGCATCCACCTGTGCGAGCCGTCGCCGCAGCGCACGCCGGTGCTGTACCAGGCCGGCACCTCGCCGCGCGGCAAGGCCTTCGCGGCGCGGCACGCGGAATGCGTGTTCGTCAGCGGGCCCAGCATCGCGGTGGTGCGCAAGTACGTGGACGGCATCCGCGCGGCGCTGGTCGCGCAGGGCCGGCCGGCCGACGACGTGCTGATCTACGCGCAGGCGCTGGTGATCACCGGCGACAGCGAGGCCGCCGCGCAGGCGAAGCACGCCGAGTACCGCCGGCACATCGACCTCGAGGCCTCGCTGGCGCTGCTGTCGGGCTGGACCGGCGTCGACTTCAGCCGCTTCGCGCCCGACGCGACGGTCGACTACATCGACACCGAGGCCGGTCGCAGCGCGCTCGCCTCCTTCAACCAGGCCGACCCAGCCCGTGTGTGGACGGTGCGCGAGGCGGCCGAATTCATCGGCCTCGGCGGGCGCGGCCCGGTGATCGTCGGCGACGCCGTGCAGGTGGCCGATGAGCTGGAGCGCTGGGTCGACGCGACCGGCATCGATGGCTTCAACCTCGCCTATGCCGTCGCGCACGAGACGATGCGCGACGTCGTCGATCACGTGGTGCCCGAGCTGCAGCGGCGTGGCCGCTATGCGCGCGACTACGCCGCCGGCACGCTGCGCGACAAGCTGTTCGGCCGCGGCCCGCGGCTGGGCGCCGAGCACACCGCCAAGCGGCTGCGGCTGGACGCCGTGCCGGCCGCGGCTTGATTCCCCCTCCCGAAAGTTGCCGATGAAACGCCGTACCGTCCTGCAAGCCGCTGCCGCCCTCGCCGCCCCCGCCTTCGTGCGCGCCGCCGAGGCCCGGGAGCTGCGCCTCGACTACGCCTACTACTCGCCGTCCAGCCTGGTGCTGCGCCGCTTCGGCTGGCTGGAAGACGACTTCAAGCGCGACGGCGTCGACGTCAAGTGGGTGCTGAGCGCCGGCAGCAACCGCGCGCTCGAGTACCTGAACAGCAACAGCATCGACATGGGCTCGTCGGCCGGCCTGGCCGCGCTGCTGGCCAAGGCCAACGGCAACCCGATCAAGGCGCCGTACATCTTCTCGCGCCCCGAGTGGACGGCGCTGGTGGTGCCCAAGGGCTCGCCGATCAGGTCGCTGGCCGACCTGAAGGGCAAGAAGGTGGCTGCGACCAAGGGCACCGACCCCTACCTGTTCCTGCTGCGCGCGCTGCACAGCGTGGGCCTGAAGCGCAGCGACATCGAGCACGTCGCGCTGCAGCATGCGGACGGCCGCACCGCGCTCGAGCAGGGCCGCGTCGATGCCTGGGCCGGGCTCGATCCGCTGATGGCGGCCAGCGAGCTGGATGCCGGCTCGACGCTGCTGTACCGCAACGTGGCCTTCAACACGTACGGCTTCCTGAACGTGCGCGAGGACGTGCTGGCGAAACGTCCGGACGACGTGAGGCGCGTGATCGCCGCTTACGAGCGTGCGCGGCTGTGGAGCCTGGCCAACCCGAGCGCGGCCGCGAAGATCCTGTCCGAGGAGGCCAAGGTCAGCCTGCAGGTCGCGCTGCTCCAGATCAAGCTGCGCACCGACCTGAGCAACCCGCAGCCGTCGACCGAGCATGTGAAGGCCTTGCAGGCGGCCGCGCCGATCCTGCTGGACGAGCAGTTGGTGAAGCCGGGCACGGACCTGGTCCGCACGATTGCCGAGCTCGTCGACACGAAGTTCGCGAACGGCGTGACCCAGCGTGCCGCCTGAGCTGTCGCTGACGGCCGAGCCGGACCCGGCCCGGTCCCCGCGCCGGCGCTTGCCTCGGCGTGCCGTCGGCCTGGTGCTGCCGGTCGCCGTGCTGTTGGGGATCGAGCTGGCCGCACAGCTCGGCTGGTCGGGCAGCCGCGCGCTGCCACCGCCGAGCGAGGTGCTGCGCACGCTGGCCGGCTTCGGCGGGCAGGCCCTCGGCTCGCACGTGCTGGCCAGCAGCGCGCGCGTGGCGGGCGGCTTCGCGCTGGGCAGCCTGTTGGCGCTGGTGCTGGGCGTGGCGGTCGGCCTGTCGCGGCGCGTCGCCGCCTGGCTGGACCCGAGCGTGCAGGCGCTGCGCGCGATCCCGTCGCTCGCGTGGGTGCCGCTGCTGCTGCTGTGGCTGGGCATCGACGAAACGCCGAAGCTGGTGCTGATCGCGATCGGCGCGTTCTTTCCGGTCTACATGGGCGTCGCGTCGGGCTTCCGCGGCGTCGACCGCAAGCTGGTCGAGGTGGGCCGGCTGTTCGGCTTCACGCCGCTCGCGCTGGTGCGCCGCGTGCTGCTGCCGGCCGCGTTGCCGACGGTGCTGACGGGGCTGCGCAACGGGCTGGGCCTGGCCTGGATGTTCATGGTCGCCGCCGAGCTGATCGCCGCGAGCAGCGGCCTGGGCTACCTGCTGACCGACGGCCGCGAGACCGGCCGCGCCGACATCGTGCTCGCGGCGATCCTGCTGCTGGCGCTGCTGGGCCAGCTGAGCGACAGCGCGATGCGCGCGCTCGAGCGCCGGCTGCTGGTGTGGCGCGATGCCTTTGATCCCTCTTCTCTCCACTGACCTTCCACCATGACCTTGCTTCGCCGATCCCTTCTGTTGTCGCTTCCGCTGTTCATCCTCGCCGGCCCAGTGCTCGCGCAGGACAGCATCAGGATCGCCGTCACCGCCGGCCCGCATGCGCAGATCGCCGAGGTGGCGAAGAAGGTCGCCGCGCGCGACGGCCTCGTGCTGCAGATCGTCGAATTCAACGACTACATCCAGCCGAATGCCGCGCTCGATGCCGGCGATGTGCAGGCCAACAGCTACCAGCACCTGCCGTTCCTGCAGTCGCAGATCCAGGCGCGTGGCTACAAGATCAGCGCGGTCGGCTACACCGTCACGTTCCCGATGGGCTTCTACTCGAAGAAGTACAAGTCGCTGGCCGAGCTGCCCAAGGGTGCCAAGGTCGGCATCCAAAACGACCCGTCGAACAGCGGGCGCGCGCTGGCGCTGCTGCAGAAGTACGGCGTGCTCAAGCTGAAGCCGACGGCCGGCATCAGCGCGACGGTGCAGGACATCGTCGAGAATCCGAAGGGCCTGCAGATCGTGCAGGTCGAGGCGGCGCAGCTGCCGCGCTCGCTGGATGACCTGGACGCGAGCGCGATCAACACCAACTACGCGGTGCAGGCCAGGCTGGTGCCCACGCGCGACGCGATCGCGATCGAGGACCCGAGGAACCCGTACGCCAACCTGCTGGCGGTGCGCACCGAGGACAAGGACAAGCCCTGGGTCGCGAAGCTGGTGAAGGCCTTCCAGTCGCCGGAAGTCAAGCAGCTGGTCGAGTCCACCTTCAGCGGGTCGATGGTGCCGGCCTTCTGATGACGCGAGCGGGGGGCTGACTTCGACCCAGGACAGTGATACTGTGCGGGCGCGACAGATGGAGGCCCCCGCCATGTCCGACACCATCGATCTCGTCCCGTACGACAGCCGCTGGCCGGCGATGTTCAAGGCCGAGCAGCAGGCGATCCGCGCTGCCTTCGGCCCCGCACTCGAAGTCAGCATCGTGCACATCGGCAGCACCGCGGTGCCGGGGCTGGATGCCAAACCCATCATCGACATCCTGCTGATCGCCCCGGTCGCCGCCCAGTGGCCGGCCTTCATCCAGCCCTTGCAAGGCCTCGACTACGTGCACTGGTCCGACAACCCGCGGCGCGACCGCATGTTCTTCGTCAAGGGCATGCCGCCCTATGGCAGCGGGCGCACCCACCACGTGCACGTGCGGTTGCCGGCCGACGCCCAGGCCGAGTTGCGCTTTCGCGACCAGCTGCGTGCCCATCCGGAACTCGCGGCGCAATACCTGGGCGTGAAGCGGGCACTCGCCATGCGCTACCGCAACGACCGCGAGGCCTACACCGAAGGCAAGTCGCGCTTCATCCGCGAGTTGCTCGCCGCGGCCTGCGTCGACGGCGCATGAAATGGCTGCGCTTCCGCGCCGACGGACGCGAGGGCTTCGGCCGACTGGAGGGCGACGCCGTCGTCGTCCATGAAGGCGACCTGTTCGCATCGCCCACCCCCACCGGCGCACGGATCCCGCTCTCCACCCTCGAATGGCTCACGCCCTGCCGGCCGTCCAAGATGGTCGCGCTGTGGAACAACTTCGCCGCCGCGGCCGACAAGAACGGCTGGGCGCGGCCGGCCGAGCCGCTGTACTTCCTCAAGTCGCCCAGCAGCTTCGCGGCGCACCGCCAGGCGATCCCACAGCCGGCGCCCGACATCGGCCGCGTCGCCTACGAAGGCGAACTCGCGATCGTCATCGGCCGCCGCGCCAAGGCCGTCGCGCCCGGCCAGGCCGCGGCACACATCTTCGGCTACACCTGCGCCAACGACGTCACCGCGATGGAGCTGATCACCCGCGACGCGTCGTTCCCGCAATGGGCGCGCGCGAAAAGCTTCGACGGTTTCGGCGTGTTCGGCCCGGTGATCGAGACCGATTTCGACCCGGCTGTCGCGACGCTGCGCACCACCGTCGGCGGGCGCGAGCGCCAGAACTACGCGCTGGCCGACATGTTCTTCAGCCCCACCGAACTGGTGTCGCGCCTGTCGCACGACATGACGCTGGAACCCGGCGACGTCATCCTGTGCGGCACCTCGCTGGGCGTGCTGCCGATGAAGCCCGGCAGCAGCGTCGAGGTCAGCATCGACGGCATCGGCACGTTGGCAAACGTTTACGGCGCGGCTTGAAGCGTCTTCTTCATGAAGAAGCGCGAGAAGCCCGGCGGGTAGCCATCGATCTGGCCGAAGCATGCGTAGCCCAGCTTCTCGTAGAAGCCGCGCGCCTGGAACTCGAAGGTGTCGAGCCACGCCCCGACGCAGCCGCGCGCCAGCGCCTCGGCCTCGGCGCGCTGCATGATCTGCGTGCCCAGGCCCTGGCCGCGCGCGTCGGCCGGCACCACCAGCAGCTGGATGAACAGCCACTGGAAGCCGGTATAGCCCCAGGCGCCGCCGGCGATGCGGCCGGCTTCGTCGTGCACCAGCACCGCCAGCGGGCGGTTGCCGCTCGGGCCGGCCCGGCTGGCGTTGTAGTCGACCAGCGGTGCGAGCACGGCCTGGCGCACGCTCTCGTCCGCGGTGTCGGTGAGGCTCAGCGTGTAGGTCATCGGCCGCTCACAGCATCTTGCGGTACACCCCGAAGCCCGACTTCGTCGCGACCTGGTCGTACAGCCGCATCGCGGTCGTGTTGGTCTCGTGCGTCATCCAGTAGACGCGGCCGGCGCCGCCCGCCGCGGCGCGCTCGTACACGCCCTCGATCAGCGCCCGGCCGACGCCGCGTCCGCGCGCCGACGCACGGGTGAACAGGTCCTGCAGGTAGCAGGTGGGGCCGAGCATCGTCGTGCTGCGGTGGAACAGGTAGTGCGTGAGGCCCAGCAGTTCGCCGGCGTTCTCGGCCACCAGCGCATGCACCGGCTCGTAGGCGTCGAAGAAGCGCGACCAGGTGGCCTGCGTGATCTCGTCGGGCAGCGCGGTCGCGCCCTCGCGGCCGTAGAAGGCGTTGTAGCCGTCCCACAGCGGTTTCCAGGCGGCGAAGTCGCCGCGGGCGATCGGGCGGATGGTGAGGGTGGTGGTCATGGTGAATCGGGGCGGTGTTTGCGCACCAGGCGCACGATCGTGTTCCAGGCGCGGGTGGTGAGCGGCGAGTTCAGCCGCTTCTCCAGGAAGGCGTTCGGGCTGCCGGGCGAGGCGCCGAACTTGCGGCTCAGGCTCATCACCTCGCCCGGCGTGACGGCGATCAGCTCGACGTTGCGATTCGCCGACGCCAGCGGCAGCACCGGTGGCGGTACCTGTGGCGAGTGCAGGAACGAGACGCAGAACTCGTAGACGCTGGCGCGGTCGATGGCGGCGAACGGCTCGGTGTCGACCAGCGCGGCCAGGTAGTCGACGGTGCGCACGAAGGCCGGCTCCTTCAGGCCGCATTGCGCGTTGAGCCGGGCATATGCGCGGTCGAACACCTGCTTCGCCCGATCGACCGACGCCGCCGTGTAGACCAGCGTGCCGTTGGTCAGCAGCGAGGCGGCGCTGTCGGCACCCGCGTCGAGGAAGGCGGCTTCCAGCTGCAGCCTGGTCGGGCAGTTCGGCCGGCCCAGGTTGAGGTTGCGGAAGAAGACGGCGTAGTCCATCAGCCTTTGCGGTCGAGGTTGAACAGCGCGTGCCCGGCCTTCTGCCCGTCGGCGTTGACGGACGTCGGCTTGTCGCTCACGCCGCCCGCCCTTACTTGACGCGGTCGCCGTAGGTCACGGCCGTGACCTTGCCGGCCTGCAGCCGCAGCGTCGTCATGAACTGCCCGTAGCCGGGGTTGTAGGTCCACTCGTCGATCTTCTCGCACGGCAGCACGACGGCGGTGCCGGGTGCGCTGGCGGCCAGCGCCTGCGGATCGACCGGCTTGCAGAACGAGTCGCGGCTGACCGGCTCGCCGCATTTCTGCAGCACGCCGGAGCGCAGCTCGCCGATGCCGACCACGTCGGCCCGGCAGCGCAGCGACTGCGCGGCGGCCGCAGCCGCAACGCCCAGCAGCGCTGCCGCCGCGACCGGGATCCCCAGCAGGGACAAGAACTTCATGGGCATTCCTTTCGTCGTCAGGCCGGCGACGGCGCCAGCTTGCTGCGCTGCTGCGCCAGCGTGTGCGCCAGCAGGCTCGTCACCGCATGCACCGCCTCGATGTTCGGTGCCGGCGTCTGCGTGATCTGCGCCAGTTCGACCACCGAACCCACCAGCGCCTGCAGCTCCAGCGCGCGACCGTGTTCCACGTCCTGCAGCATCGAGGTCTTGTGCGCCCCCACCGCCTCGGCGCCGGCGATGCGCTTGTCCAGCGAGATCTTGAATTCGACGCCGAGCTTCTCGGCGATCGCCTGGGCCTCGGCCATCATGCGCGCCGCCAGCTCGCGCGTGGCCGGGAAGCGGCAGATGTCCTGCAGCGTCGCATGCGTCAGCGCGCTGATCGGGTTGAAGCTGACGTTGCCCCACAGCTTGACCCAGATCTCGCCGCGGATGTCCTTGGACACCGGCGACTTGAAGCCGGCGCGCATCATCGCCTGCGACAGCGCCTCGATGCGCTCGCTGCGCGTGCCGTCGAGTTCGCCGAGCGTGAATCGGTTGCCTTCGATCACCTTCACGACGCCCGGTTCGAGCAGCTCGGACGCCGGGTAGACGATGCTGCCGATGATGCGCTCGGGCTCGATGTGGCTGGCGATGAAGCCGCCCGGGTCGACGCTCTCGAGCGAGCGGCCTTCGTACGGCCCGGCCAGCTTGTGGAAGTACCACCACGGCAGGCCGTTGATCATCGTCACCACCAGCGTGTGCGGGCCGAACAGCGCGCGCAGCCCGGGCAGCACGTCCTTCACCTGGTGCGCCTTCAGCGTCAGCAGCACCACGTCCTGCGGGCCGGCCTCGGCCATGTGCTCCACTGCGCGCACCCGCTGTGCCACCTGGGTGCTGCCATCCTCGCCGATCAGCTTGAAGCCGTTCGCGTTGATCGCCTCCAGGTTGCGGTTGCGCGCGATGAAGGTGACTTCATCCCCGGCCAGCGACAGCCGGGCCCCCAGGTAGCCGCCGATGGCACCGGCACCGACGATCGCGATCTTCAAGCCCGCTCCTTCATGGCACGTCTCCGACAGGTTGGGTCTCCCGCGCGCGCAACCAGCTGCGCAGGCGCTGCACCGCCGGCCACAGCAGAATCACCAGCGCCAGCGCCGTGATGCCGCCGACCAGCGGGTTCGACCAGAAGATCGAGAGTTTGCCCTGAGACGCGAGCATCGACTGCCGGAAGCTCGCCTCGGCCATGTCGCCCAGCACCAGCGCCAGCACCATCGGCGCCAGCGGGTAGCGCAGCTTCTTGAAGACGTAGCCGACGCCGCCGAACACCAGCATCATGACCACGTCGAACATCGAGCTGTGCACCGTGTAGGCGCCGATCGCGCAGATCACGATGATCACCGGCGCGATCACCGAGAACGGGATGCGCAGGATCGCCGCCCACCACGGCACCGTCGTCAGCACCACGATCAGCCCGACCAGGTTGCCCAGGTACATGGACGCGATCAGCCCCCAGACGAAGTCCTTCTGCTCGACGAACAGCATCGGCCCCGGCTGCAGGCCCCAGATCAGCAGGCCGCCCAGCAGCACCGCGGCGGTCGGCGAGCCGGGGATGCCCAGCGTCAGCATCGGCAGCAGCGCCGAGGTGCCGGCCGCGTGCGCCGCGGTCTCGGGCGCGATCACGCCCTGGATCTGGCCCTTGCCGAACGAGTCGGGCTCGGACGACATGCGCCGCGCCATGCCGTAGCTCATGAACGACGCCGGCGTCGCGCCGCCCGGCGTGATGCCCATCCAGCAGCCGATCGCGGTGGAGCGCAGGAAGGTCTTCCAGTGGCGCGCCAGCTCGCCCCAGGTCTGCCACACGACCTTGAAGTTGATCTTCGCGCTCTTGCCCTTGAAGGCCAGCCCCTCCTCCATCGTCAGCAAGATCTCGCCGATGCCGAACAGCCCGATCACCGCGATCAGGAAGTCGAAGCCCTTCAGCAGCTCGGGCACGCCGAAGGTCATGCGCAGCTGGCCGGTGACGGTGTCCATGCCGACCGCCGCGAGCGCGAAGCCGAGCATCATCGACGCGAGCGTCTTGGCCGCCGGCTCCTTGCTGGTGCCGATGAAGCTGCAGAACGTCAGCAGCTGCACCGCGAAGAACTCGGGCGGCCCGAACTTCAGCGCGAACTTCGCGAGCAGCGGCGCGAGGAAGGTGATCAGGATCACCGCGAACAGCGCGCCGACGAAGGACGATGTGAAGGCGGCCGTGAGCGCCTGCGCCGCCCGGCCCTGCTGGGCCATCGGGTAGCCGTCGAAGGTGGTGGCGACCGACCACGGCTCGCCGGGGATGTTGAACAGGATCGACGTGATCGCCCCGCCGAACAGCGCACCCCAGTAGATGCACGACAGCATGATGATGGCCGAGGTCGGGTTCATCGAGAAGGTGAGCGGCAGCAGGATCGCGACGCCGTTGGCACCGCCCAGCCCGGGCAGCACGCCGATCAGCACGCCCAGCGTCAGCCCGATCAGCATGAAGCCGAGGTTGGGCAGCGTGAGGGCCACGCCGAAGCCGTGCATCAGGTTGGTGATTTCGTCCATGCGCGCCTCACAAGCCGAACAGGCGTTCGATCGGACCCTTGGGCAGCGGCACGAGGAACCATTTCTCGAACACCGCGAACAGCAGCAGCGGCACGCCGACGGACACCGCCACCGTCAGCGGCCAGCGGTAGTGGCCGTGGCGCCGCATGAAGAAGCCGATCAGCAGCGCCGACGCGAGGTAGATGCCCAGCCCCCAGATGGCGGCCACGTACACCACCATCGGCAGCAGCACCGCCACCACCGAGCGCAGCTGTGCGCGCTCGGCGAACACCGGGTCGGGCTGCTTCCACTGCAGCAGCTGGCCGAGCACGATGGCCAGGCTCGCGCCCAGCAGCAGCAGCCCGATGTAGAACGGAAAGTAGCCGGCGCGCGGGCCGTCGTCGGCCCAGCCGATGCCCACGCGCAGGCTGTCGCCGATMACGACCAGCGCGATCGCGGCCAGCACGCCGGCCATTCCGAGTTCAGGCCCGCGCTTGCCGACCGGTGCGCCGGTCGATGAAGGATCCGGATCACTCATGGGGAACCCCTTGGTGGGACTTCAGTTGGCCAAAAACCCGGACTGCTTCATCAGCTCGCGGTGCAGCTGCTCGTTCTTGCCCAGCCAGTCGAAGAACTCCGGCCCGCTCATGAAGGTCTGCTTGAACGCGCCCTTGTCCATGAACTCCTTCCACTCGGGCAGCGCGCGCACCTTCTTGAACAGCTCGACGTAGAAGCTCACCTGGTCGGGCGTCGCGCCCGGCGGCATGAAGATGCCGCGCAGCATCAGGTAGTCGACCGGCACGCCGGCGGAGGCGCAGGTCGGGATGTCGTTCCAGCTCTGCGTTGGCGTCAGCTTGGCGGTGTAGGGCAGCTTGTCCTTGTCCATCACGCACAGCGCGCGCAGCTTGCCGGCGCGCCAGTGCGATTCGGCCTCGATAGGGTTGTTGACGGTGGAGTCGACGTGCTTGCCCACCAGCTGCACCGCGACGTCGCCGCCGCCCTTGTACGGGATGTAGGTGAGCTTCTTGCCGGCCGCCTTCTCGAGCATCGCGGTGATGATCTGGTCTTCCTGCTTGGAGCCGGTGCCACCCATCTTGAAGCTGTTGGCCGGCTGCGCCTTGATCGCGTCGACGTACTCCTTCGCGGTCTTGTACGGCGATTCGGCGTTCACCCACAGCACGAACTCGTCCAGCGCCAGCATGGCCACCGGCGTCAGGTCGCGCCAGTTGAACGGCACGCCGGTCGCGAGCGGCGTGGTGTACAGGTTGGACAGCGTGATGACGATCTTGTGCGGCTCGCCCTTCGCGCCCTTCACGTCGAGGAAGCCCTCGGCACCCGCGCCGCCGGCCTTGTTGACGACGATGATCGGCTGCTTCATCAGGTTGTTCTTCGCGACCACGCCCTGGATGAAGCGGGCCATCTGGTCGGCCCCGCCGCCGGTGCCGGCCGGCACCACGAACTCGACCGGTTTGCTGGGCTCCCAGGCCTGCGCCTGGCCCGCCCCGCTCACTGCCCACAGCGCCGTCACGGCCGCCACACACTGCTTGAACTGCTGGTACTTCAACTTCGCCTCCTGTGAAAGTCACTTGACGTCGAAATGAAGAACGGGCCGCTGTGCCGCGTCTGTCGTTCTGCCGGGGTACCGCGGGCGACTGGCAGGATCCGCCCGGGTGAAATGGGGATGCGGCGTCAGCCGAGGCCGAGCTTCTGGGCCAGGCCGATGCGCTGCAGCTTGCCGGTGGCGCCTTTCGGGATCTCGTCCATGAACAGGATCTTCTTCGGCACCTTGAAATCGGCTGCGCGCGTGCCGACGAAGGCCTGCAGGTCGCGCTCGCTGGCCTGCTGGCCGTCGCGCAGCACCACCACCGCGGCGACCTCTTCGCCGAGCTTCGGGTGCGGCATGCCGAAGCACACCACCTGCGCGACCGCCGGGTGGTCCATCAGGATCTCGTCGACCTCGCGCGGGCTGACCTTCTCGCCGCCGCGGTTGATGATCTCCTTGAGCCGCCCGGTCAGGCTGATGTAGCCCTCGGCGTCCATCGTGCCCTGGTCGCCGGTGCGGAACCAGCCGTGGCTGAAGCCTTCGGCATTGGCCTTCGGGTTGTTCTCGTAGCCGCGCGTCACGTTGGCGCCGCGGATCACGATCTCGCCGATGCCGCCGGCCGGCAGCAGCGAGCCGTCCTCGGCCATGATGGCCACCTCGGGGCCGGCGGCGAGGCCGACGCTGCCCGGCTTGCGCGTCGCCGGCGGCAGCGGGTTGGAGGCCATCTGGTGCGTGGCCTCGGTCATGCCGTAGGCCTCGATCAGCGGTGCGCCGAACACCTCCTCGAGTTCGCGGATCACCTGCGGCGGCATCGACGACGACGACGAGCGCAGGAAGCGCAGCGGATGGCGGGCGATCACGTCGGTGTGCTTGCCGGCGCGCATCAGGATGGCCTGGTGCATCGTCGGCACCGCGGTGTACCAGGTCGGCTTCGCCTCGTCCATCCAGTGGAAGAACTTGAGGGTGTGGAAGCCCGGCGTGCAGTACACCTGCGAGCCGGCCGACAGCGGCGCGAGCATGCCGGCGATGAGTCCGTGGATGTGGAACAGCGGCATGATGTTCAGCCCGCGGTCGGCGGGCGTGAACTGCAGCGTCGTGCGGATGTTGGTGGCCGAGGCGCACAGGTTGGACTGCGACAGCGGCACGATCTTGGGGCGCGACGTGGTGCCCGAGGTGTGCAGCACCATCGAGACGTCATCGGGCTGCGCGTAGGTGGGCTGGGCGGTCGAGGCGGGGATGCTGCCGTCGCGCGGCTCGAGCACGAAGCTGCCGGCGGGGGCGCCGTCGGGAACCACCAGGTCGATCACGCGCACGTGCAGCCGGGTGGCCACGTCGATGGCGGGCGAGTGGCTGTCGCGCTCGACGATCAGGGCCTTGGCGTTCAGGTCGGCCAGGTAGAACTCGAACTCGTCGGCACGGTAGGCGGGGTTCAGCGGCGCGCTGGTGACGCCGCTCGCGCAGGCGACGAAGCAGGTGGCCATCTCGGGGCCGTTGTGCAGCACGATCGCGACGCGGTCGTTGCGGCCGATGCCCAGGCCGTTCAGGCGGGCCAGGGTTTCGGCGACCAGCCGGCGCAGCTCGCGGTGGCGCAGCGGCGGGCGGTCGGGGGCGGAGATGGCGACGTCTTCGTCGGCGCCGGTGGCGAGCAAATCCTTCAGGCTGGTCAGCATCTGTGCCTCGCAAGACGGGAACGAGGTCGCACGCCGACGACGCACGTCCTCCCAACATGGTGTGTTTCTACTTGTTGTCGGGCCGAGTGTGCCGCACGGCGCCGATGCCTGCAAGAACGGGAAGCTGCGGATGGTGCCGGCCGGCCCGAAGGCTTGTAGCCCGGATGCCAATCCGGGATTGCTGATGGCGCCTTGAGCCATCCGCCCAACGGGAGTATTGACTCGCCACGGTTGCGCCGACAGTCGCCATCGAGCGCCAGCAGCACGGCCGGAATGCGATGCCCTCGGTGTGGCGGCTGGGCTGACCGTTCTTCCCGAAGACGTCAACGACGACGCCTGGGGGCCGAGGCCAAGGGCCGCTTCGCAAACGCCCGTCTGGTCGTGTCCAGCGTGCTCGCCATGGCCACGGTGAATCGCGGCAACATGGAAGAGGCCGGCCAGGCACTGGTGGCGTCCGGCGGCAAGGATTGGCAGGGCATCACGAGCGTTTCGCGCCTTTCGAATCTCAACGACCGTCACTCTTGACGAAGGAATGTGCATGCTGTCTCCACAATCCCGTCGCATCGACCCCGCGCCCTTCTCGGCCTCGCCATTTTTCCTTGACGCCGCAAATGCTCTGCTTCAATCTCGCGCCCGATTCAGCAAGAGCGCAGTCGCGGTGCGGCGCGGAGTCCGCAGGTGTTGTGGAGAGAACCCATGAGATTGACCGCCCGCGAGCGAGCGCTGCTCGAAGCGCTGCTGCCGCGGCTCGACGCTGCCACCGCCGCCATCGCCTTGCGCCTGCTCGGGTCTGAAATCACCACCGGCCTGGCCGGACCCACCCTGGAGTCGGCCTCCGAGATCCTGCAGGCCCTGCTCGCGCGCCGGCAATCCGCCCATCACTGCGGCACGCAGGTGCATGGCCTCGCGGACCTCATCGATGCGCTGCAATGCCTGCCCGGCGGCACGGGAGTGGTCCGGCACATCCTCGCGACCGCCGACGTCGTCGGCAGCTTCTACCGGCTCGAGGACGAACCGGGTTGCCGCTGGGAGTCCGGCCTGGGCCTGGCGCTGGTCGATGTGGCCACCGAGCCCGCGCCGCTTCACTGATGACGCTTCAGGGCTTGTTCGGCTGCGGCGTCAACCGCAGGTACGGCGTCACCGCTGTGTAGCCCTTCGGGAACTTTTTCTTGATGATCTCCGGGTCCTGCAGCGACGGCACGATCACGACATCGTCGCCATCCTTCCAGTTGCCCGGCGTCGCGACGCTGTGCGAATCGGTCAGCTGCAGCGAGTCGATCACGCGCAGGATCTCGTCGAAGTTGCGCCCGGTGCTCGCCGGGTAGGTGATCGTCAGCCGGATCTTCTTCGCCGGGTCGATCACGAACAGCGACCGCACCGTGGCCGTCGTGCTCGCGTTCGGGTGGATCAGGTCGTACAGCTCGGCCACCTTGCGGTCGGCGTCCGCGAGGATCGGAAAGTTGACCACCGTCTTCTGCGTCGTGTTGATGTCGTGGATCCACTTCGTGTGCGAGTCCACCGGGTCGACGCTCAGCGCGATCGCCTTCACGTTGCGCTTCGTGAACTCGTCCTTCAGCTTGGCGGTCAGGCCCAGCTCGGTGGTGCACACCGGCGTGAAATCGGCCGGGTGCGAGAACAGCACGCCCCAGCTGTCGCCCAGCCACTTGTGGAAGCTGATCGGGCCGTCGGAGGATTGCTGTTCGAAGTCGGGGGCGATGTCGCCCAGTCGCAGGCTCATGGTGATCTCCTGTGGATGAGAGAGAGGGAACGCGATCAGATCACACGGCGAAGGAGAATTCGTGCAGATCGGCACGCTCCGGCCGGCGGAACTGTTCGACGCGGTGGATCAGGAATTCGGTGAGCTTCTTCGCCGACGGCAACGGCCCGAAACCGGCATCGGCATTGATGTGGCCGGCGTCGCCCAGGTTCACGAAACCGCTGCCCCAGGCCTGCGCGAACGCCTCGGCGCGCGAAGCGCTCATCCACGGGTCGGTGTCGCTCGCAAGCAGCGTGGCCGGCACCCGCAACCGCTGCTGCAGCGGCGTGTCCTGCAGGCCGAAGCGGGCCGGCTCGGCCGGCGCCACCAGCAGCGCGGCGCGGATGCCGTGCACCGTGCCTTCGCCGCCCGGCGCGTCGACCGACAGCAGGTGCCGCGCCAGCGCCAGGCAGCCGAAGCTGTGCGCCACCGCCACCCACGGGCTTGGCGGTTCGGCCGCCAGCGTCGCGGCGATGCGCGTGGCCCAGGCGGCCAGGTCGGGGGCATCCCAATCGGCCTGCTCGACGCGCCGCGCACGCTTGAAGTGACCCTGCAGCCAGCTCTGCCAATGCGCCGGGCCGCTGCCGCGCAGGCCGGGGATCACCAGCACGCGCACCGGGCTGCCGTGGAAGGCCATCGTCGGTCCTTTGCAACAGGCTTCGTCAGAGTGTCGCGATCGACACCTCGGTCGACTTGACCAGCGCGATCACGTCCTTGCCGATCGCGAGCTTCAGCTCTTTCACCGAGCGCGTCGTGATCACCGACGTGACGATCAGGCCCGACGGCGTCTCGACGTCGATCTCCGACACCACCGGCCCTTCGATGATCTCCTTGACCTTGCCGCGGAACTGGTTGCGCACGTTGATGGCGGTGATGCTCATGGTGTTCTCGGTGGGATGGAGCGTCGATGATGGGCAGCCCGGCCCTGCGCCGCAACGAAGGAAACCGGATCAGGTCATGCGGAATGCGAATTTGGCGCGGCGCGCCGGGCGCCGCATAGTCCGCAGCCTGTCGACGATGGAGACCGCGATGCCGCATGCCGCCACGCTGGACCTGCGCCACCTGGGCAAGCACTACGAGGTGAAGGGCGAGGCGCTGCCGGTGCTGCAGGACGTCACGCTGACCGTCGCGCCGGGCGAGTTCGTCAGCATCGTCGGCCACAGCGGCTGCGGCAAGTCGACGCTGCTGCGCCTGATCGTCGGGCTGGAAGACCACTACCAGGGCGAGGTGCTGCTCGACGGGCAGCGCGTGGTCGGCACCAGCCTGCAGCGCGGGCTGGTGTTCCAGGAGCACCGCCTGTTCCCGTGGCTCACCGTGGCGCAGAACGTCGGCCTCGGCCTGGTGCAATCCGGGCTGGACGAAGCGCAGCGGCGCGAGGCGGTGCGCGAGCACGTTGCGCTGGTCGGCCTGCAGGGCTTCGAGGACGCCTGGCCGCACCAGCTGTCGGGCGGCATGGCGCAGCGCGTCGCGATCGCGCGGGCGCTGGTCACGCGGCCGCAGGTGCTGCTGCTCGACGAGCCGTTCGGCGCGCTCGATGCGCTGACGCGCGCCCACCTTCAGCAGGAACTGCACCGCATTTGGCGCGCCGAAGGCATCACGATGATCCTCGTCACGCACGACGTCGACGAGGCGGTCTGGCTGGGCGACAAGGTGGTCGTGATGGCGCCGCGCCCGGGGCGCATCCGCCGCATCGTGCCGGTCGAGCTGCCGCACCCGCGCGAGCGCGTCGGGCTTGCGTTCTCGCGCGTCAAGGAAGACGTGCTGGCCGCTTTTGCCCAAGAAAAAAACGCCTCCTCCCGCTAGGAAGAAGGCGTCTGGAGCACCCCGTTGCCGGGGCGCTCGGTTTACTTCCAGTCGGCCGATTGCAGCAGCGGGTCGACCGGCAGGCCGAAGCTGTTGCCCACCTTCTGGCCGACCGTGCCCGGTGCGGCGAGCGGGGCGCTGCCGCATGAGCCGCTGGCCGGCTTGATGATGGCCCACAGCATCGCGCCGTCGCGCGGGTTGCGGTTCGACGCCGTGCTGTTCAGCACCGCGCTCGTGTAGCGCTGCACCGAGTACGGCAGGTTCAGGGTCGCGCCGTACTGGTCCTGCAGGTTGCGCGAGCCTTCGCACTGCGCGTCGGCGTCGTTGATGACCAGCTGGCCGCCGGCCCAACCTTCAGGTGCCGGCTCGAAGCCGATCGACACGATGGTCTTCGACGGGTAGAGGCTGCGGTACTGGTTGTACGCGACCACGCCGTCGAAGTGCTCGTAGCGGGCGTCGTAGCTCATCACGTTCACCAGGTCGAGCATGGCGGCCGTCGCCGGGTACTTCAGCACCACGCCGCGTTCGCGCCCGGCATTGCCGCCCCAGAACGACAGCTTGCCGGCGCAGGCCGGGTCGGCCGTCGTGCCCGAGGTGCAGTCCGCGCCGCTCGACCAGCCGGCCAGCGTCAGCACGCGGCCGCCGCCCGCCAGGTCCACCGCCTTGCGCAGCGCCTTGATCGCGTTGGCATAGCGGTCGACATCGCCGTCGACTTCATAGTCCACGTCCAGGCCGTCGAAGCCCATCTCGGTCTGGATCTTGGCCAGCGCGTTGATGATCGGGCCGCCGCCGGCCGCGCCTTCCGCCGCGATCGGACCCCAGTTGTTGTAGGTCGCCCCACCCACCGCCAGGATGATCTTCTGGTTGCGCTTGTGCAGCACGTCGATCGCGGCCTTGATGTCGCGCGGCGTCGCGTTGAAGTTGATGCCGGTGCCCGAGAAGCTGTTGCTCGCGATGCCGGCCCACGAGAAGTTGGGATCGGCGAACGAGGCCATCACGTGCGTGTAGGTCGCCGGCACGCGCGCCAGCTTGCTGGCGTTGTAGACCTCGGCCGCGCTCTTGCCGGTGGCGTCGAACCAGTTGTCGCTCCAGCTCGGGTAGTAGCCGACGTACACGCGCTTGCTCTGGTTCGCGGAGAGGGCCCCGGCCGGCAGGTCGCCGGCGGGAGCGGGGGCCGGTGCCGGGGCGGGTGCGGGCGAGGGTGCAGGCGCGGGGGCCGGAGCCGGTGCGGGTGACGGGGCCGGTGCCGGCGCAGGTGACGGAGCGCCGTTGCAGCTGCCGGTGGAGGTCCACGGCTGGCCGCTGCCGACCGGGCCGCTGTTGGTGCTCGGGTTGTTGCCCTGGGTCCACCAGTTGGCCTTGTAGTTCACACCATTGACGCTGACGATCGCGCCGCCGTTGTAGGCCTGGGTCGCCGACCACGGCATCGCGCAGGTGCCGGGCGCCGGGGCCGGTG
>NZ_JBFUEB010000021.1:0-69818 GCF_056404395.1 Rhizobacter sp. P2_D12
CCTCCAGGCTGGCCAGCAGGCTCGCCGCCAGCGCGTCGGGCCCGGCCGGCGCCGCCGCCAGCGTCAGCCAGGCCGCCGCGCGGCGTTGCCGGCGGCTGCGAAACCATTGCGTCAGCAGCGTGGTCTTGCCCGAGCCGCCCGGCGCCGCCACCACCACCAGCCGCAGCTTGGACGCAGCGTCCAGCCGCGCCATCAACGCGGGGCGGGAGACGCTGGAAGGCGCCAGCAGCGGTGGCTCGATCGTCGTGTCGGACATCGCGGCGGCCGGGATGGACAGGAGCCTCGGGGCGGGACGAGCGCCGGGCCGCCCCAAGCCGGCCCGCCTCCCCTCGGGGGACCGACCGGCGTACCCGCCGGTCGAGGGGTTGTCATCGACGAGTGTAGCGCCCCCTCCCGGCGGAGGGGGCGCCGGGCCGGTGCGCTCCCTACGATGCCTGCCGCGAGCACCACAACGAGACAAGGAGACAACATGCACGCGCATCCGATGCCATGCCGGGGCCGGACCCCGCTCACCCTGTTGCTGTCGCTGTTGGGATGGGCCCTGGCCCTGTGGGCCGGGACGGCAGCCGCCCAGGCCCCGTCCTTCATGCAGTTCGAGAGCGGCCCGGTGCGGCCGATGGCGATGTCGCCCGACCGCAGCCGGCTCTTCGTCGCCAACACGCCGAACAACACGCTGGACGTGTTCGCCATCTCCGCCGCCGGCCTGCAACTGGCCGCGCGCGTGCCGGTGGGCCTGGAACCGGTGGCGGTGGCGGCGCGCAGCAACACCGAGGTGTGGGTGGTGAACCACCTGTCCGACAGCGTCAGCGTGGTCGACCTGGGCGGCACGCCGCGCGTGGTGCGCACCCTGCTGGTGGGCGACGAGCCGCGCGACGTGGTCTTTGCCGGCAGCCCCGAGCGGGCCTTCATCACCACCGCGCACCGCGGCCAGCAGCGCAGCGACCCGTCGCTCGCCGGCGTGCCCGGTGCCGGCGACCCGCAGCTCACGACGCCGGGCATCGGGCGGGCCGACGTGTGGGTGTTCAACCCCGCCAACCTGGGCAGCGCGCTGGGCGGCCTGCCGCTGCGCATCATGAGCTTCTTCAGCGACACGCCGCGCGCGCTGGCGGTGAGCCCGGACCGCAGCACGGTCTACGTCGCGGCTTTCAAGTCGGGCAACCAGACCACCACCCTGCTGGCCGGGCTGATCTGCGGCGGCTTCAACCCGAACGCGCCCTGCCTGGGCCCGAACCTGAAGATCATGCCCGGCGGCAACCCCGGCCCGAAGACCAATTTCGAAGGCAAGCAGGCGCCCGAGGTCGGCCTGATCGTCAAGTTCAACAAGGCCACCGGCCATTGGGAGGACGAGCTGCACCGCAACTGGAACAACGCGGTGCAGTTCCGCCTGCCCGACCTGGACGTCTTCGCGGTCGATGCCAACACGCTGGCGCAGAAGACGGCCTTCCCGGGCGTCGGCACGGTGCTGTTCAACATGGTCACCAACCCGGTGACCGGCAAGGTCTACGTCTCCAACACCGAGGCCGTCAACGAGGCCCGCTTCGAAGGCCCCGGCACCTACGCCGGCCACACGGTGCAGGGCAAGCTGGCGCAGACGCGCATCACGGTGATCTCGGGCGGGACCGTCTCGCCGCGCCACCTGAACAAGCACATCGACTACTCGAAGCTGCCCGCCAACCCCGGCTTCGACTGGACGATGAAGCAGCATTCGCTGGCGATGCCGCTGGACATGGCCGTCACCGGCGACGGCCGCACGCTGTACGTGGCGGCCTTCGGCTCCAGCCGCGTCGGCGTGTTCGACACCGCCGAGCTGGAGAGCGACAGCTTCGATCCGCGCACCGCCAGCGCGCGCTACATCGAGCTGGCGGGCGGCGGCCCGAGCGGGCTGGTGCTCGACGAGGCGCGCGGCCGGCTGTACGTGAGCACGCGGTTCGACAACGCCGTCAAGGTGGTCGACCTGGCCTCGCGCGCAACGCTGTCGTCGGTGGCGATGAAGAACCCCGAGCCGGCCTCGGTGACCGCCGGCCGGCCCTTCCTGTACGACGCGCGCCGCTTCTCGGCCAACGGCGAGGCCTCGTGCGCGAGCTGCCACACCTTCGGCGATGCGGACGACCTGGCCTGGGACCTCGGCAACCCCGACGACCGCGTCACCAACAACCCGATCGCGAAGAACCTGTCGTCGCCGCTGGAGATCGCGCTGGGCAAGCTGCTGTTCGGCGTGAAGTCGCCGGTCAACGGCAGCGACAACGCCAACGAGTTCCACCCGATGAAAGGGCCGATGACGACGCAGACGCTGCGCGGCATGCGCAACTCGGGCGCGATGCACTGGCGCGGCGACCGGGCCACCGGCCTGTTCGGCAGCAGCGGCACCGACAGCACGCTGTCGTTCAAGAACTTCGCAGTCGCGTTCGAAGGGCTGCTGGGCGGCACCGCGCCGCTCAGCGAGGCCGAGATGCAGAAGTTCGCCGACTTCCAGTTGCCGGTGATGCTGCCGCCCAACCCGATCCGCAAGCTCGACAACTCGCTCACCGCGTCGCAGCAGCGCGGGCGCAGCTTCTACCTCGGCTCGCGCCCGTCGGACGGCATCGACGTGGGCCCGCTGGGCGGCCTGGTGCCGAACAAGACCGCCTTCACCTGCGAAGGCTGCCACCGGCTCGACCCGGCCAGCGGCTTCTTCGGCACCGGCGGCAATGCGAGCTTCGAGGGCATCACGCAGATCGTGAAGATCCCGCACCTGCGCAACATGTACCAGAAGGTCGGCATGTTCGGCTCGCCGCGGGTCGAGTTCTTCGGCGCGCCCGACACCGGCTTCCTGGGCGACCAGGTGCGCGGCTTCGGCTTCGTCAACGACGGCTCGGTGGACACGCTGTTCCGCTTCTTCACCGCCAAGGTGTTCAACCCGCAGCTGACGGTGGGCTTCCCGATCGTGAACCCGGATGCGACGCGGCGCGACGTGGTCGACTTCATGATGGCCTTCGACAGCGACCTGGCACCGATCGTCGGCCAGCAGATCACGCTGACCAGCACCAACGCGGCCGCGGTGTCGGGCCGCATCGACCTGCTGCTGCAGCGCGCGCGCACGCCCTTCACGTCGAAGGAACTGGGCGGCACGGTGACCGAGTGCAGCCTGGTCGCGCGGGTGATCGAAGGCGGTGTCTCGCGCGGGCTGGCCTACAACCCGGCGGTCAACGCCTTCGTCGCCTCGGACGGCAGCCAGCGCAGCGACGCCGCCGTGCGGGCGCTCGCGACGGTGCCGGGGCAGGAGGTGACGTACACCTGTGCGCCGCCGGGGTCGGGCTCGCGGATCGCGTTCGAGCCTTGAGGGCAAGCCTGGGTTAGTCTGGGCGGATGGATGAACTGAGGGCGATTTCGACATTCGTGCGCGTGGCCGAACTCGGCAGCTTCAACAAGGCTGCCGAGGCCCAGGCCACCACGCCGCAGGCGGTGAGCAAGACCATCCGCCAGTTGGAGCAGCACCTGGGGGTGCGCCTGTTCCACCGCACCACGCGCAAGAGTTCGCTGACGGAGGAAGGCGAGCGGCTGCTGCAGTCCGCCAAGCCGAACCTCGACGGCCTGGTGGACGCGCTGACGCGTGCCCGCAGCGCGGTGCGCAACGACGAAGGGCTGGTGCGGGTCAGCGCCGCGGGTGCGGTGGGCCGCAAGGTGCTGGTGCCGATGCTGGCGCAGTTCCAGGCGCGGCATCCGGCGATCCAGGTGGAACTGGTACTCGAAGAGCGCTTCACCGACCTGGTCAGCGACCGGATCGACGTCGGCTTCCGCTCGGGCAGCGCACCCGATGCGCAGGTCATCGCGCGCCGGCTGTTCACGATCCAGCAGATCGCCTGCGCGTCGCCCGGCTACCTGGACTTGCATGGTGTGCCGCAGAAGCTGCAGGACTTGCTGCAACACCGCTGCACCGCCTATCGCCAGCCCGGTACGGGCCGGCCGATGCCGTGGGAGTTCGAGGTCGACGGCAGCACGGTTTTCCAGCACGTGACGCCGGTGCTCTGCAGCAGCGAGCCCGAGACCGAAAGCCTGGCCGTGCTGGCCGGCATCGGCCTCGGCCAGATCGACAGCATCAATGCGGCGGCAGCGCTGCGCGACGGACGGCTGGTGCCGGTGCTGCCCGGCCATGTAAGCGAACGCATGGGCTTGTACCTGTACTACGCGCAGCGGGCCGACATGCCGGGCCGCGTGCGCCGCTTCATCGACTTCAGCGTGGCTTGGCTGCGCGACAGCCAGGCGTTCTCCGTCGGGCCGGCGGAGCTGCGATCGCTCGCCAGGCGGTTCCGCGCGGCAGGGCGCGGAATTGGCAACTCCAGGTTGTCAAAGTAACCCAATCGCCTGAACTACCGCGGTTGGGCTCCAAAACCTAGAGTTCCCTGCAAGCGTCGCCTTCGCGGCGCACTGACAGGAAGACTCCCATGGCCCATCCCTCCAACCTCTTCGCTTCGCAACTCGCCGGTCGCGTCGCGGTCGTCACCGGCGCATCCAGCGGCATCGGCCGCGCCTGCGCCTTGCTGCTGGCGGCGCGCGGCGCCAAGGTCGCCGTGCTGGCACGGCGCAAGCAGGCACTGGATCGGCTGGTGGCCGAGATCGCCGAGGCCGGCGGCAAGGCCATCGCGATCGAGGTCGACGTGACCGACCAGGCCTCGGTGGAGGCTGCAGCGGCCGAGGTCGCATCGACGTTCGGCCGGGCGGACCTGGTATTCAACAACGCCGGCGTGATGCTGCCGGGCGCCATCGAGGAGCGCAAGCTCGGCGAATGGGAGCAGCAGATCGACCTCAACGTGACCGGCGTGATGCGCGTCATCCACGCCTTCGTGCCACAGCTGGCGCAGGCCGCGGCCGAGGGCGCGACGGTGGACCTGGTCAACACCTCGTCGATCGCGGGGCAGTACCTGTTTCCGTACTTCGCGGTGTACACCGCGACCAAGGCCTACGTGAGCCACCTCACGCGCCACCTGCGCATCGAGCTGGGGCCGAAGAACATCCGCGTGTCGATGATCGAACCGGGCATCGTCGCGACCGAACTGCAAGGCCACGTCACGTTTCAGGGCGCGAAGGACTGGCTGGAGAACGCTGGCAAGTCCATCGAGTTCCTGCAGCCCGGCGACGTGGCGGAGAGCGTGGGCTTCATCGTCTCGCAGCCGAAGCATGTGAACCTGCAGCAGGTCGTGATCATGCCGACCCGGCAGGGTTGAGGATCAGCGCAAAGCGAAGGCGGGGCCGGTGGCGACCGTCGACGCGACGATCTGCTTCAGCTCGGTCGCGCCGGCCTGGCGCATGATGGTCTCGAACTCGCGCTGCAGGATGGAGAGCACGGCGGCCACGCCCGGCTCGCCGAACGCCGCGAGGCCCCAGCAATAGGGCCGCCCGATGCCGACCGCCGTGGCGCCCAGGGCCAGCGCCTTGTAGGCATCGGTGCCGCGGCGCACCCCGCCGTCGACCAGCACCGGGATCCGTCCCTTGACCGCCTTGACGACCTCGGGCAGCGCGCCGATGGTGGACTGGAAGCTCTCTTCCGCGCGGCCGCCATGGTTGGACACGATGATGCCGTCGACGCCGGCCTGCACCGCGCGGGCGGCGTCCTCGGCGGTCACGATGCCCTTGAGGACGATCTTCGCCTTGGTGGCGGCGCGCAGCTTGGCGACGAAGTCCCAGGTCATGCCGGTGCCGTACAGGTTGTTGACGTGCGACACGTCGATGTCGTTGAACGCCGGCTTGCGCGAGACCTCGTTCTTGAACCCGCCGGCATGGCAGGCGACGCACGGTCGGTCGTCCTGGCGACGCGCGCGGAACAGGGTCTCGGTGTTGCGCCCGCCCTGCCGGTCCACCGTCAGCACGATGGCGGTCACGTTCGACTCTTCGGCGCGCTTGATGAGTGCGCGCGTCACGTTCCAGTCATCGGTCGGGTAGAGCTGGAACCAGATCGGTGCACCGTGCGCGCGCGTCACGTCGGCGATCGACGAGTTGCTGGAGGTCGACAGGATCATCAGCTGCTTCTTCAGGCCCGCGGCACGCGCGGCCGGAATCTCGGCTTCCGGGTTGAAGGCGCCCTGGCTGCTGACCGGAGACAGGAAGATCGGGCTCGCGTACTCGTTGCCGAACAGGCGCAGCCGCGTGTCGATCTTGCGGGCGTCGACCAGCCGCCGCACGCGGATGCGGATCTTGTCGTAGTCGTCATGGTTCGCACGCAGCGTGGCATCGCCGTCGACGCCGGTGGCCAGGTAGCCCCAGTGCGCCGGCATGGCCTCCAGGGCCTTGCGCGCTGCCGGCTCGAAGTCCATCACGTTCAGCGCGTCTTCGGGCGCCTCGATGATCTCGCCGACCTTGCGGGTCTGGGCACGCAGCACGTCGTAGCTCTGGGCCGAAGCGAGCTCGGGCAGCGCCGCCGACAGCGCGGCGATCAGGCCCGGCGCCGCGGAGCCGGCCAGCAAGGGGCTGCCGGCCAGGAAGCGCAGCAGTTGGCGGCGGGCCGTGGCACGATCGGCGAGGCCGGCGGCGGTGGGTGTGACGGGATGGTTCAAGGCGATCGTCCTTTCAGGGGGATACCGAAGCGGTTGTCCGATCGTTCGATTGTCTTTGTCATTCAACCGGGCTGCTGGTGATCGGGAATTGCGGCCAGCGGATGGCAACAGTGCGGACATGTTGATGACGGAATCATCTCGGGTACGCTCTCGCATCCAACTCGACAGGCCACGTCCCGATGGACCTTCGAGCAACTGACACCCTGGCTCGGGATCGCTGGAACACCCCCCCTGTGCGGAGACCTACCGATGACCGACAAGAGTGACCTGTCCGAATACCTCGTCATTTCCCGCGGCCAGTGGGACAAGGACAAGTCGCCCGAAGAAATTCAGCAGGCCATCGACGACTTCTACCGATGGCACGACCGGCTGGTCGGCGAAGGGAAGATGAAGGCCGGCCAGCGCCTCGCACGCGAGACCAAGGTCGTCTCGATCCGCGGGGTGCTGGATGGCCCGTTCGCCGAAGCCAAGGAGGTGATCGGCGGTTACTGGTTCGTCCTGGCCCGCAGCCTCGAGGAGGCGGCGGCACTCTCCGCGCAGAACCCATGCCTGGCCTGCGGCCTCAGCTACGAGGTTCGGCCCATCGAAGCGGAACGCGCCAGCGCCTACAGGCCGGGCAACGAAACGCCGGACCGCTGAGCCGGCACGTCCACGTGCCCGACAATCGGGCCATGAAAATCCCCGCCCGCCTGCAGACCCTGGTGACCGAAGGCCTGATCGACAGCGTGGTGCGCCAGCTCAAGAGCGGCAAGGAAGCCGATGTCTACGTCGTGCGCTGCGGCGACGAGACCTGCGCGGCCAAGATCTACAAGGAGGCCCACAAGCGCAGCTTCCGCCAGGCGGTCGACTACACCGAGAACCGCAAGGTGCGCAACAGCCGCCAGGCCCGCGCGATGGCCAAGGGCACGAGCTTCGGCCGGCAGCAGCAGGAAGCCGCATGGCAAAGTGCCGAGGTCGACGCGCTGTACCGCCTGGCCGCCGCCGGCGTGCGCGTGCCGCGGCCCGTCAACTTCTACGACGGCGTGCTGCTGATGGAGCTGGTGGCCGACGAGCGGGGCGATGCCGCACCGCGGTTGAACGACGTTCCCTTCACCGAGGCACAGGCCCTGCAGCACCACGCCTTCCTGATCGGCGAGGTGGTGCGCATGCTGTGCGCCGGCGTGATCCACGGCGACCTGTCGGAGTTCAACATCCTGCTGGCTGCCGACGGCCCGGTGATCATCGACCTGCCGCAGGCGGTGGACGCCGCCGGCAACAACCACGCGGCGCGGATGCTGATGCGCGACGTCGACAACCTGCGCAACTTCTTCGGCCGCTTTGCGCCGGGTCTGCTGCCCACGCGCTACGGCCCGGAGATCTGGGCGCTCTACGCCGGCGGCCTGCTGGTGCCGGGCATGCCGCTGACCGGCCGCTACGAACCGCGCGCCGGTGCGATCGACCTGTCGGGCGTGCTGCGCGAGATCGAAGACGCGCGGCTCGAAGAGGCGGCGCGCGTGCTGCGCATGGGCTGAGCCATCGCGATGACCGAAGACCTTCGCCGCCACAGCCCCGCTGCCGAACGCAACCGCGCGCCCATCCTGGCCGAATTGCAGCGCATGCTGCCGGCCCGAGGCTTGATGCTGGAGATCGCCAGCGGCACCGGCCAGCATGCCGCCTGGTGCAGCGCCGGCCTGCCGGGCTGGGAATGGCTGCCCACCGATTTCGAAGCGAGCTCGCTGCCGTCGATCACCGCCTGGTGTGCCGGCCTGGACCGCGTGCGCGCACCGCTGCGGCTGGACGTGCTGCAGCCGCAGTGGCCGGGTGTTCCCGCACAGGTGGATGCGGTCTTCTGCGCCAACATGATCCACATCGCGCCCTGGGCCTGCTGCGCCGGGTTGATGCAGGGCGCTGCGCGCCACCTGTCGGCGCAGGGGTTGCTGGTCACCTATGGGCCCTACCTGGAGGACGCCGTGCAGACATCGCCCGGCAACCTGGCCTTCGATGCGGAGCTGCGCGCGCGCAACCCGGCCTGGGGCGTGCGCCGGCGTGAAGACGTGGAACACGTGGCGGCCCAAGCCGGCTTCGCGCTGCGCGAGCGCGTGGCGATGCCGGCCAACAACTTGCTGCTGGCGTGGGGCCGCAGCGGGCCGCCATGATCCCCTCGCAATACGTGTTCCGCGTCTCGCTGAAGCGCGACGAGGTCGGCTCCTTCGACCGGTACCCGTTCTCGCTGCCTGCCGTCCGGTCGCTGGAGCAGATCGACCTGCATCCGAAAATGACCTACTTCATCGGCGAGAACGGATCCGGCAAATCGACGCTGCTGGAGGCGATGGCGGTCTCGCTGGGCTTCAACGCCGAAGGGGGCACGAAGAACTTCAGCTTCGGCACGCGGCGCTCGCATTCGGAACTGCACGAGTACTTGCGCGTGGCCAAGGGTGTTCGCAGGCCGCGCGACGGGTTCTTCCTGCGGGCGGAGAGCTTCTTCAACATCGCCACCGAGATCGAGAACCTCGATGAAGGGCCGGGGGGTCCACCGATCATCGACTCCTACGGCGGCATCTCGCTGCACGAGCAATCGCACGGCGAATCCTTCCTCGCGCTGATGACCCATCGATTCGGGGGACAAGGCCTGTACATCCTCGACGAGCCCGAAGCCGCGTTGTCGCCACAGCGGCAACTGGCGGTGCTGTCGCGCATGCATGAGCTGATCCGGGACAAGTCGCAGTTCATCATCGCGACGCACTCCCCGATCCTGATGGCCTACCCCGACGCCTGGATCTACCAGTGCAACCAGGATGGGGTTGCGAGGATTGCCTACGAAGACACCGAACACTTCCGGGTGACGCGCGACTTCCTGTCGGATCCACAGGCCATGTTGCGCACCTTGATGGAACGCAATGCCGCCACGCCGGCCGGCAGCGCAACAGACGAAACACGGCGCCGACCCGGGTGAAATCCAGGCGATACGCAGCGCGGCAACACTGCCTTGCATGAAATCGACACACACCTCATCGCTGCTGGTTGCGCCGCTCTGCTGGGCGGCCCTCGGCTTCGCCTTCGCATGCCTGGCCGCGCCGGTGCTGCCGTGGCACGCGGCCGACCCTGAGACTCGCGCCCCCCGTGCTGCAGACCCGGGCCGGGCCCTCGTGGTCACTGCCGTCGCAGACACGTACGTGGCGGGCGGGCCGGGCCCCGAGGACGACACCGAGTGGATGCCGGGCAACCGCTAGCCTCGGGCGCTGGCATGATGGCGCTCCATCATCCGCAGCGTCCTCGGGCATGCCCTACGCGACCGTCTTCACCGCCATCCTCGTGCTGAATGCGCTCTGGTTCGGCATCGGCTTCCGGTACTTCAGCCTCACGCCGGATGCGGCCGCCCGGCTTCTTGTCCCCCGCTCGGCACGCGACTCGCCGCTGTTCCCGACCCTGGCGGCCTCGGTCCGTTTCCTGGGCGGCATGAACCTCGCATTCGCCGTGTTCGCGGTGCTGCTCCTGCTCAACGGCTCGCTCTTCCCGCAGCCGTCGCAACGAGCGCTGTTCGCGGGCGTCTTCTCGCTGGCACATGCCAGCCAGTTCGTCTCCAACCTGCCGGTGGCCCTGCGGGGTGGCAGGGTCGGCGAATCGTTCTGGCCCGTGCTGTCGGGACCGATGCTCTTCATCTTCGTCGTCGACCTCACGCTCGCGCTTGGCAACGCGGCCATGGCGGCGGCGTTGATCATCCCTTGACGCTGGCGCAGCGCATGGCCTCTGAACGGCTCAAGGTCCTCTTCGTCATGGAAGAGAAGCACAAGTCTCGTTTGGCAGCAGAGTACGGCCGCGTCGTCGAGGGCAAGCCAGTCCACGTTCTCGACATCCCGGACGAGCACGAGTACATGGATCCTGCGCTTGTCGACGAACTGGAGCGCTCTGTCGGCGCCATCCTTGGCCTGGCTTGACATGCAACGAACGCATCCCGTTGATACGCCGCTGAGGCACGCTGAAACCAGGCGCTCCGCTGCCGTCCTTCGGGTCGACAGCTTCTGGGAAACCGCCCCCGTTTCCATCACGGACGGACGCTACGTTCTTGTCGTCGCGAGCGAACGGCTGGCTGCGCTGTCGAGCACCGAAACAGCCCGGGCCTGGGTGGAAGCCGGTGCTTCGTACATTTGCGCCTGGGGTCCCGATTCGCGCGAGGTGGAAGACACCTTCGACTACGCATCCTTCCTGCCGGAGTTCGGCGATCCCCTGTCATTCACGCTGATGACCACTTCGCACCCGGACGAAGCCCTGGACGAAGCGCTGTGGTTCGCCTTTCACAATGCGACGGCGCCCGACGACCTGGGCGAAACACTGAATTCGGTCGTGATCGTTGTCGACTCCGATTCGCTGGCATCACGCTGCCTCGCGTGGGTGCAGGGTCTGCATACCGCCTCCTAGCGTCGCGCAGCAAGCCCGACGCCTGCGACCCTCCACACTAGGGGGGCGCAAGCGCGAGGACGGCAGGCTCCCGGTGGCAGGATGGAGGCTTCACCACTTCATTCGCCCAGGGAGACCCATGAACGCCACCAACACCCAGTCCGGCATCACGATGGAGCGCATCGCCAAGCGCTTCCAGGGCCTGGTCGCCGCCCACGGCCTCGACGGCAACCAGGACGTCAAGGATTTCGGCGCGCTGCTGGAGACCTTTTCCGAGAAGCTCGACGGCGAACTCAACACGCTGAAGACGCAACTGACCGACGTCGCCTCGCAGGTTCGCACGCTGATGCAAGCCCCGAAGCCCTGAACTTCACAGGGTGCTCGGCGCAGGGGCCGGTGCAGAACCTACCCCACCCGCCCCTCGGCCCGCAGCCGCGCCCCGATCTGCCGGATCCGCGCTTCCCCTTCGCGCAACGCCGCCGCACTGGTGTGCACCGAGTAGTACCCCAGCACCAAGTCATGCGGATGCTTCGCCGCAGAGCCCAGCACGAACTGGCTGTCGACCTCCGCATGGAAGTCGATGGCCTCCGGCGATTCGTCGAAGACCGCCAGCTCCCCTGCACGCAAGCCCTGCGGCACCCGCAGGCGCCCCTCGCCCACCGCGGCCCACGCCACCGTGTGCCCTGCCGGCGGCTGGTACCGCCACTGCTCGCCGGCCTTGAGCTTCACCGACAGGTAGTTCACCGGCGAAGGCGACGCGATCGCGCTGGCGGCCGAGCCGTATCGGCCCAGCAACACGCTGGCCGGCCCTTCGCGCTTGATCAGGTGCGGCGCCAGGTAGCTGCTCTCGGCCTCGCCCAGCTCGGCCGCCGGCGGCAATGCCAGCGAGATCTGCCCGCGCCGGCCCAGCGTGTCCTCGTAGTTCACCCGGCCTTCCAGCAGCCAGGTGACGGTGGCGATCCCCGAGTGCGGGTGCAGGCCGTAGTCGCCCTGCGCGGCCCGGGGCACGCCCTGCGTGTCGACGTGATCCAGGAAGACGAAGGGCCGCAACAGCTCGCCCAGGTCCGACGGGCTCATCAAGCGGGTGATCGGTCCGCGCCGGTGGCCGCTGGTGCGGAACACGACGCTGCGTGATTGGAGGGCTTGTTCAGTGATCATCACCGGAATCTAGGGGCGATGGCCCGCACCGGGTAGCCGGCCCGCGCGGATGGCACACGTCCACCCGACGAAGCAATCCGCGCCCGACGGCACCGCGCGCTAGACTGCCGGCAAAAAATGAGCGCCTCGAACCTTCCATGCTGGACCTGAACAACGTCGCGCTGTTCGTCCACGTCGTGCGTGCCGGCAGCTTTGCAGCCGCCGCACGGCGCCTGGACATGCCGGCCAACAGCGTGAGCCGGCGCATCCAGGACCTGGAACAACAGCTGGGCATGCGCCTGATGCAGCGCTCCACCCGCCGCCTGACGCTCACCGATGCCGGCACCACCTTCTACGCGCGCTGCGCCGACCAGGTCGAGGCGCTGGCCGAGGCGGCGATCGAGGTCGGCCAGGGCAGCCAGCTGGCCAGCGGCAAGGTGCGCGTCGCCGCACCCGCCGACCTGTTCCGCTGGTTCCGCGTGGAATGGGTGGCGGACTTCCTCGCGAGCCATCCGAACGTGCGGCTCGATTTCGTGCTCAGCGACGAGCGGGCCGACCTGATGGGCGAAGGCATCGACGTCGCGATCCGCTCCGGCCGCGAGTTGGAAGCTTCGCTGGTCGCGCGCCAGATCGGTACCAGCCGCGCCACGCTGGTGGCGAGCCCCGCCTACCTCGCCGCGCGCGGCACGCCCGACTCGGTGGCCGCCTTGGCAAGGCACGATTGCCTGGCGCTGCCGCGACCGTCCGGGCACGCGGCGGTGTGGCGGCTCGACGGTCCGCAAGGCCCGCAGGACGTCGAGGTCGACGGGCGCTTCCGGGCCAACACGATGCACGCGCTGTACGAGGCGACGCTGGCCGGGCTGGGCATCGGGCTGCTGCCGTCGGTGGTGACGGCGCCGCACCTGCGCAGCGGCGACCTGCGCGAGGTGCTGCCTGGCCACGGCGTCGACGGCCTGGGCGTGTACATCGTCTACCTGAGCCGCCGGCAGCTGTCGCGCGCGGTCAGCGCATTCATCGAGTTCGCGATGGGCAAGCTGGTCGACGAAGGGCTGGTGACGCCGGCGCCCGGTGCGCAAGTCCTGATCGAATAGCGGGACTCAGCGGGCGTTGCCACGCGCGGTCTTGAGCGCCGCCGTCCACCACGCCAGGTCGTCCAGCATCGCCTTCGCGGGACCGTCGAGCTCGGCCAGTGCCGCCTCCACGTCGCCGCCCTGGAAGTGCGCCATCAGCGCGCCGACCGGGATGTGGACCGAGGGGCGGATCGGCGCGAGCTGCACCTCGATCGCCGTCTCGCGCAGCTGCTGCACGCTGCGCGCACCCGCCACGCTGCCGTAGCTCACGAAGGCGGCCGCCTTGCGGTTCCACTCCGGGTAGACCCAGTCGATCGCGTTCTTCAGCACCGCGGGCGGTCCGTAGTTGTATTCCGCGGCCACGAAGATGAACGCGTCCGAGCGGGCGATCTCGGCGGTCCACTTCCTGACGGTCTCGTGCTCGTAGGGCGCGCGCCCCGGCATCGCCGGCGGCACCGGCGCGTCGAAGAAGGGCATCGGGAAGTCCCGCAGGTCGAGCAGGCGCGCCTCGACGCCGGGCCGGCTGGCGAGGTGCCGCAGGATCCACTGCGCAGGCTTCTCGGCGAAGCGACCCTGGCGGGTGCTTCCGACGATCACGGAAATGACGGTCATCCAGTTCTCCATGGTTGGCAATGGAGGCAGCGTATCGACGCGCTGGGGGCCGCACTAGCCGTCGATGGCGGATCGCACCCCTCCAGCGCCGGAAGGAATCTGCCCCGACAGCCGCCCCTTTAGGAACTGCAGAAACGCCTGCGCCGCGCTCGACAAGGTCCGCCCCGTCAGCGTCTGCACTTCGATGTTGCGCAGGTCCAGCCCGCGGTCGCGCAGCCCCACACAAGCCACCTCGCCGCGCTCGACCTGGTAGCGGATCGAGATCTCGCCCGAGATCGTCACGCCGTCCTGCTGGTGCCGCAGGAAACCGAACAGCCCGGCGATGTAGTTGCTCGTCAGCACCGGCTCGAAGTTCAGCCGCTGGCGGCTGCACGCGATGTCGAACAACTGCCGCACCGTGGTGTCGGGCTCGGGCAGCGCGATCGGGTAGGCCAGCAACTGCGACAGGCTGACCTGCTTGAAGCGCGTCAGCGGATGGCCCGGTCGCATCACCGCCAGCAGCGGCGACGGCTGCGAATGCTCCACCTGCACGCCGCTCTCGGGCGTGCGGCTCATCGTCACCCCGATGTCGGCATCGCCATGCAGGATGCGCCGCGTGCACTCGGCCGGTGGGTGCACGCCCAGGTTGAACTGGATGCCCGGATGCTGCAGCACGAAGTCGGTGACCAGCCGCGGGATGAACTCCATCGCGAAGCCCTCGGTCGACACGACCCGCACCCGCCCGCGCCGCATGCCCTGCAAGGCCTGGATGTCGTGCACCGCGCGCTCCGCGTCGTGCGCCGACTTGAGCGCATGCACGGCCAGCGTCTCCCCGGCCGCGCTCGGGATCATGCCGCGCGCGTGCCGGTCGAACAGCTGGGCCCCGAGCAGGTCCTCCAGCTGCGCGATGGCCCGGCTGATGGCCGACGCGGCCACGTTCAGGCGCTGCGACGCCTCGCGGATCGAGCCGCAGCGCACCACCTCCAGGAAATAGCGCAGCGCGGTGTCCTGCAACTGACGGGCGATCTGCGGCGGCGGCTTCATCGGCATCGAAACTCCAGCGTTGCCCGTTCGGCAACAGGTGCATCGATATTCTGTACCGCGTGAAACGCTCTTGCGGCCCTCTTCTTGCACACACTGCGCAGGTCGTCCCGTTGCGGCCCGACGAAGGAGTGTCCCGATGAAGCACCTGTCCCTCACGCTGTGGCTGGCCACGGCCGCGGTCGCGGCGCATGCCGGCAAGGCCAACGACACGCTGGTCTATGCCTCCGACAACGAGGTCGAGAACGTCAGCCCGTACCACAACAACATGCGCGAAGGCGTGATCCTCGCGGCGATGGCCTGGGACACGCTGGTCCACCGCGACCTCAAGACCGGCGAGTACAGGCCGCAGCTCGCGACCTCGTGGAAGTGGGAGTCGCCCACCGCGCTGGTGCTCGAACTGCGCCAGGGCGTGAGCTTCCACAACGGCGACCGGTTCAGCGCCGACGACGTGGTCTACACCTTCAATGTCGTGACCGCGGCCGACGCGAAGATCGCGACGCGGCAGAACACCGACTGGATCAAGAGCGCCGAGAAGCTCGGCGACTACCGGGTGCGCATCACCCTGAAGGCGCCCTTCCCGGCCGCGCTCGAGTACCTGTCCGGCCCGACCCCCATCTACCCGGCGGCCTACTTCAAGAAGGTGGGCCTGGAGGGCTACAGCAAGCAGCCCGTCGGCACCGGCCCGTACAAGATCGCGGCCGTCGTGCCCGGCCAGGGCGTGACGCTGGTCAGGAACCCGGTCTACTACAAGGACAGCCCGCTCGGCCAGCCGCGCATCGGCACGATCCGCTTCGCGGTGGTGCGCGATCCGGAAGCGCGTGCCGCCCAGTTGATGACGGGTGCCGTCGACTGGATCTGGCGCGTGCCCGCCGACCAGGCCGAGTCGCTGAAGGCGGCGCCCAACACGACCGTGCTGAGCGGCGAGACCATGCGCGTGGGCTTCGTCTCGATCAACAACAACGGCAGCACGCCCGAGGCCGCGCCGTTCAAGGACGTGCGCGTGCGCCAGGCGGTCAACCACGCGATCAACCGCAAGGGGCTGGCCGACAGCCTGGTGCGCGGCGGCAGCCAGCCGGTGTTCGCACCGTGCTTTCGCACCCAGTTCGGCTGCGACACGGCCAAGGTGACCGCCTACGACTACAACCCGGCCAAGGCGCGCGCGCTGCTGGCCGAGGCCGGCTATGCGAACGGCTTCGACACCGACCTGTGGGCCTACCGCGAGCGCGACTATGCCGAGGCGATCATCGGCGACCTGCGCAAGGTGGGCATCCGCGCACGCCTGCATTTCGTGCAGTACCCGGCCCTGCGCACCGAACTGCGCTCCGGCCGTGCACCGTTGTCGTTCCAGGCCTGGGGCTCGTTCGGCGTCAACGACGCCTCGGCCTTCGTCGGCAACTTCTTCAAGGGCGGGCCGGACGACACCGCGAAGGACCCGCAGGTCATCGCGCTGCTGCAGACCGCCGACAGCACCGTCGACAAGGCGGAGCGCAAGGCGCGCTACGCCCAGGCCCTGCAGCGCATCTCGGCGCAGGCGATGTGGGCACCGGTGGTCTCCTACTCGACCAACTACGCCTTCACGTCCGAGCTGAAATTCGACGCGCAGGCCGACGAACTGCCGCGCTTCTTCCAGGCGAGCTGGAAGTAGGCCCGCCATGCTGGCCTACATCCTGCGCCGGCTGCTGGTGGCCCTGGGCGTGATGCTCACGGTGGCCGTCGTCAGCTTCATGCTGCTGCACCTGTCGGGCGACCTCGCCACCGCGATCGCGGGCCCGGAATCCAGCGCCGCCGACATCGAGAAGGTGCGCGTCCAATACGGCCTCGACCGCCCCGTCGCGGCCCAGTTCGCCGACTGGCTGGGGGCCGCCCTGCGGCTGGATTTCGGGCGCTCGTTCTACTTCCAGAACACGGTGATGGAGCTGGTCGGCGAGCGCCTGCCCGTCACGCTCAAGCTGGGCGCCGTCTCGCTGCTGCTGGCGGTGGCCGTGGCCATCCCGCTGGGCGTGCTGGCCGCGCTGCACCGCGACGGCTGGATCGACCGCCTGTCACTGGCGGTGGCCGTGGTCGGGCAGGCGATGCCGAATTTCTGGTTCGCTCTGACGCTGGTGCTGGTGTTCGGGGTGGGGCTCAAGTGGCTGCCGGTGGCCGGCAACACGGGTTGGCAGCATTTCGTGCTGCCGGCGCTGGCGCTGGGTTACTACGCGATGCCGTCGCTGATGCGGCTGACGCGCGCCGGCATGCTCGACGTGCTGGGCTGCGACTACATCCGCACCGCGCGCGCCAAGGGCCTGCGCCCGGCACGCATCGTCTTCAAGCATGCGCTGCGCAACGCGATCATCCCGGTGATGGCGCTGGCCGCGGTCGAGCTCGGCTTCATGCTGGGCGGCTCGGTCGTGATCGAGTCGGTCTTCTCGCTGCAGGGCCTGGGGCAGCTCGCCTGGGATTCGATCTCGCGCAACGACTACCCGGTGGTGCAGGCGGTGGTGCTCATCATCGCGGTGTTCTACATCGGCCTCACCTTCGTCGCCGACGTGGTCAACGCCGCGCTCGACCCGCGCATGCGCACACGCTAGGGCCCACCATGCGAGCCACCCTCCCCCACCGCGGCCTGGCGATCGGCGGCGCGATCCTCGGCCTGGTCGCGCTGGCCGCGCTGCTGGCGCCCTGGCTCAGCCCGCACGACCCGTACGCGCAGGACGTGACGCAGCGCCTGATCCCGCCCGCCTGGTACGACAAGGGCAGCTGGGAGCACCTGCTGGGCACCGACAAGCTCGGCCGCGACTACCTCAGCCGCCTGCTGCACGGCGCGCGCGTGTCGCTGCTCATCGGCCTCGCGGCGGCGCTGATCTCGGGCCTGATCGGCACCACGCTGGGCGTGCTCGCCGGCTACTTCGGCGGGCGCATCGACGCGCTGGTCAGCTATGTCGTGACGACCCGGCTGGCGCTGCCGGTGGTGCTGGTCGCGCTGGCAATGGCTTCGCTGGTGGGCGGCTCGCTGAAGGTGGTGATCGTGCTGCTCGGCCTGCTGCTGTGGGACCGCTTCGCGATCGTCACCCGCTCGGCCACGCAGCAGCTGCGCGACGCCGAGTTCATCGCCGCCGCCCAGGCGCTGGGCGCGCCCACGCACTGGATCCTGCTGCGCGAGCTGCTGCCCAACCTGGCCGGTGCGCTCACCGTGGTGGCGACGCTGGAGATGGCGCACGCGATCCTGCTCGAGTCGACGCTGTCGTTCCTGGGCCTGGGGGTGCAGCCGCCGACACCGTCGTGGGGGTTGATGGTGGCCGAAGGCAAGGCCTACATGTTCTTCCAGCCCTGGGTGATCCTGATCCCCGGCGTCGTGCTGGCGCTGCTGGTGCTGGGCATCAACCTGGTGGGCGACGGGCTGCGCGACCTGGGCGCACCGGACGGACGCAACTGACGGACGCAACGGAAGGAATGGCGATGAACCAGCCGGCGGACGAGTTCCTGTTGGACGTGAAGAACCTGCGGGTGGACCTGCCGACCGCGCGCGGCCCGCTGCACGCGGTGCGCGGCATCGACCTGCAGGTGCGGCGCGGCGAGATGCTGTGCCTGGTCGGCGAATCGGGTTGCGGCAAGTCGATGACCTCGCTGGCGCTGATGGGCCTGCTGCCGCGCCAGGCGCGCCGCAGCGCCGACCACCTCCGCTTCGACGGCATCGAGCTGCAGGGCCTGCCCGAGCGCGCGATGACGGCGCTGCGCGGTGCCCGCATGGCGATGGTCTTCCAGGAGCCCATGACCTCGCTGAACCCGTCGTACACGCTGGGCGACCAGCTGTGCGAGGCCTTGCGCGCGCACCGCCGCGCCAGCGCCGCGCAGGCGCGCGAGCGGGCCGTGTACCTGCTCGAACGGGCCGGCGTTCCGCAGGCCGCGGAACGCCTGCGGCAGTACCCGCACCAGCTGTCCGGCGGGCTGCGCCAGCGCGTGATGATCGCGATGGCGCTGATGTGCGGGCCCGACCTGATCATCGCCGACGAGCCGACGACCGCGCTGGACGTGACCATCCAGTCGCAGATCCTGCAGCTCATCCGCGAACTTCAGCAGGAGTTCGGCACCGCGGTCGTCTTCATCACCCACGACCTCGGCGTGGTGGCGCAGATCGCCGACCGCGTCGCGGTGATGTACGCCGGCGAGGTGGTCGAGACCGCGGCGGCCGCAGAGCTGTTCGCCCAGCCCACCCACCCCTACACGCGCGGCCTGCTCGGCTGCATCCCGGTGCGCGGGCGCACCGTGCCGGGCAGCCGGCTGCAGGCCATCCCCGGCGTCGTTCCGAGCCTGGTCGGGCCGCTGGCCGGCTGCGCCTTCGCGAACCGCTGCGCCGAAGTGCGCGAGGCCTGCACGCAGGCGCCGCCGCTGGTGCAGCTGGGTGCGGAGCATGCGGTGCGCTGCGTCGCGGCGCGGCGGCTGCACATGTTCCCGGAGGCGGCATGACGGGAGCGCAGTATTCACTCGAGCTGTGCGCGCTCAGCCGCAGCTTTGCGCTCAAGCGCGGCCTGTTCAGGACGCCCGGCGAGATCAAGGCGGTCGACAACGTGACGCTGCGCCTGGCGCGCGGCGAGACGCTGGGGCTGGTCGGCGAATCCGGCTGCGGCAAGAGCACGCTGGCGCGCATGCTGCTGGGCCTGCTCGAACCGAGCTCGGGCAACGTGCTGGTGCACGGCAAGGAAATCCACACCGGCGACCCGCGCCAGCGGCACGCCCGCGCCCGCCGGATCCAGCCGGTCTTCCAGGACCCGTACTCGTCGCTGAACCCGCGCCGCACCGTGGCCGACATCGTCGCCGTGCCGCTGCGCCTGCACGGCGTGGGTTCGCGCGCCGAGCAGCAGCAGGCGGTGCGCGCGATGCTCGACCTGGTCGGCATGCCCGAGCGCACGCACCGGCAGTACCCGAACCAGCTGTCGGGCGGGCAACGCCAGCGCGTGGCGATCGCGCGCGCGCTGGTGCTGCGTCCGGACATCCTGGTCTGCGACGAGCCGACCTCGGCGCTCGACGTCTCGGTGCAGGCGCAGATCCTGAACCTGCTGCTGGACCTGAAGGCCGAGTTCGGGCTGAGCTACTTCTTCATCAGCCACGACCTGGCCGTGGTGGAGCACCTGGCTGACCGCGTGGCCGTGATGCACCGCGGCGCCATCGTCGAGCTGGGCACGCGCGAGCAGGTCTTCGAGCGGCCCGAGCACCCCTACACCCGCGCGCTGCTGGCGTCGGCGCCGCGGCCTGCCTTCACCTTAGGACACCTTTCATGAGCCGTCAGCAAGCCATCGACCGCACCCTCGCCTGCTTCGACGACGGCCGCTTCCGGCAGGTGCTGGCGCGCCGCGTCGCGATGCGCACCGAAAGCCAGGACGCGGCCAGCGGCCCGGTGCTGCACGCCTACCTGAGCGACGAGATCGCGCCGCAGCTCGAACGCCTGGGCTTCAGCTGCCGCATCGTCGAGAACCCGGTGACGCCGCGCTGCCCCTTCCTGCTGGCCGAGCGCAGCGAGCCCGGCGCCGCGTTCACGCTGCTGACCTACGGCCACGGCGACGTGGTGCGCGGCTACGACGCGCAGTGGCGCGAAGGGCTGAGCCCATGGGAGATCGTGGTCGACGGCAACCGCTGGTACGGGCGCGGCACGGCCGACAACAAGGGCCAGCACACCATCAACCTGATGGCGCTGGAGCAAGTGCTGGCGGTGCGCGGCGGCCAGCTGGGCTACAACGTCAAAGTCATCCTGGAGATGGGCGAGGAAGCGGGCTCGCCCGGCCTGGATGCCGTCTGCGCGCAGCACCGCGAGCTGCTGGCGGCCGACCTGTTCCTGGCCTCGGACGGCCCGCGCGTGGCGGCCTCGCGCGCGACGATGTTCCTCGGTTCGCGCGGCGTGTTCAATTTCGACCTGCACCTGAAGCTGCGCGACGGCGGCCACCATTCCGGCAACTGGGGCGGGCTGCTGCGCAACCCCGGCATCCGGCTCGCGCATGCGATCGCGAGCCTGGTCGATGCACGCGGGCGGATCCTGGTGCCGCAGCTGCTGCCGGCCGGGCTGCCCGACAGCGTTCGCAGCGCACTGCAGGACATCGAGGTCGGCGGCGGCCCCGGCGACCCCGTGATCGACCCCGACTGGGGCGAGCCGGGCCTGACGCCGGCCGAGCGCGTGATCGGCTGGAACAGCCTGGAGGTGCTGGCCTTCACGACCGGCAACCCGGCCATGCCGGTGCATGCGATCCCGGCCGAGGCGCGCGCGCACTGCCACATGCGCTACGTCGTCGGCAGCGACGTGGCCAACTTCCTCGCGCACATCCGCCGGCACCTGGATGCGCACGGCTTCGACGACGTCGAGCTGCGCGGGACCGACGTGCACATGGCGGCCACGCGGCTCGACCCCGACGACGCCTGGGTGCGCTGGGGCCTGGCCTCGATGGAGCGCAGCACCGGCAAGCGGCCGGCGCTGCTGCCCAACCTGGGCGGCTCGCTGCCCAACGACGTGTTCTCGCAGACGCTGGGCCTGCCCACGCTGTGGGTGCCGCACTCGTACGCGGCCTGCTCGCAGCATGCGCCGAACGAGCACATCCTGGCCGACCTGACGCGCGAGTCGCTGCAGATCATGGCCGGCATGTTCTGGGACCTCGCCGAAGAGGGCCCGGCCGTGATGAAGGCGCGCGCATGACCCCCGACTGGCTCGCCGGCCAGCGACCGGCGATGCAGGCAGCCCTGGCCACGCTGGTCGGCATCGACTCGAACAGCCACGACCGGGCCGGCACCGACCGGGTCGCCCAGGCCATGCTCGGCTGGCTGCAGGCGGCGGGCATCGCGGCCGAGCACCGCGCCGATGCAGGCGAAGGCGACGCGCTGCTGGCGCGCCTGCCGGGCAGCCGGCCGACGGCGGCGCCGGTGCTGCTGATGGGTCACCGCGACACGGTGTTCCCGACCGGCACGGTGGCACGGCGGCCGTGGCGCGTCGACGGCGACCGCGGCCACGGGCCCGGCGTGTCGGACATGAAGTCGGGCCTGGTGCTGCAGTGCTTCGTGCTGATGGCGCTGCAGCGGATGCCGCCGCTGCCGTTCCCGGTGCTGGGCTTGTTCACCGCCGACGAGGAGATCGGCTCGCGGCGCGGCCGCATCGCGATCGAGGCGCATGCGCGCGGCGCGCGCGCCGCCTTCAATGCCGAGCCGGGCCGCGTCAGCGGCAACCTCGTCACCGAGCGCAAGGGCGGTGCCACCTTCACCATCGACGTGACCGGCCGTGCGGCCCACTCGGGGGTGAACCATGCGGACGGCGCGAGCGCGATCGAGACCCTGGCGCGCAAGGTGCAGGCCCTGCATGCGCTGACCGATTACGCGGCCGGCATCACGACCAATGTCGGGCTGGTCAGCGGCGGCCTGTCGACCAACACCGTCGCACCGTCGGCGCAGGCGCGGCTCGACGTGCGCTTCTGTTCGCTGGCGCAGCGCGAGGCGGTGTTCGAGCGCATCCGCGCCATCGTCGATGCGCCCGGCGTGCCGGGCACGACGGCCACGCTGGCCCAGGATTCGGAGTTCCTGCCGCTCGAGCGGTGCTGGAGCGGCGAGCTGTTGCAGCGCTACCAGGCCAGTGCCGCGCGCGTCGGGTTCGCCGTCGACGGCGAGTTCACCGGCGGCTGTTCGGACGCGGGCTTCACCGCGTCGCTGGGGATCCCGACGCTGTGCGGCGTCGGCCCGGTCGGCGGCAAGGCGCACACCGACGGCGAGTACTGCTGCCTGGAGACGCTGGTGCCGCGTGCGCAGGCGCTGGTGGGGACCATCGTGGGGCTGGCGGACCCTGCGACACCATAGAGGTCGATGTCAGTTGTCGGTGAAGTCGAAGCCGATCTGGAAGGCTGCCCAGGTCTGGCCGTTGCGCGCGTACTTCACCGCATTGCCTGCACCCACGTAGTCGCGGCCGATGAAGAGGCCGATCTTGAAGGGCTTGCCCCCGGGCGACTTGCTGATGTCGTACATCCAGCCCGCAGCAATCGACAAGGCCAGCAGCTCGGGCGTGTCGGTGGTGACGCCGGCGCTGTCCTTGACCTCGCCCTTGACCGAGCCGATGGCCAGCGTACCGGCGAAGGTGATGGCCGATCCCGCAGCGCCCGAACGACGGCCGACATACGGCCCGAGCGACCCCGCCGACGCAAAGCTCTTGTCGTGCGCGTAGTACTTGAACGGCAGCGTCAGCATGCCGTAGGTCCAGCCGAGGCGTTCGGCGCCGATCTCGGTCATCACGCTGGCCTTGACCTTCTGCACAGGATCGCCCTTCGGGCTGCAGAAGTAGCGCGCCGTCGACGTGGCCGAGACGATCGTCAGGTTGGGGTCGTTCTTGTCGTCGCTTTGCGATTGGACCTGCCAATAGGTGCCTGACGGCAGCTTCGCGTCCGGCTCGGCCGGTGTGGCAATGATCTTGAAGCAGTCTCCGATGTAGTCTCCGCGCGCGCTGCTCGCCGGCTTGGCCGCCTCCTCCGCATGCGCCAGGCCGACACCGGCGAAGAACAGCGCCGATGCCAGCGCACGACAGGTCTTGTGTGCATTCATGCCGACTCCTCCAAAGCAGCCCCCGACAGCCGGGTGAGCGTTTGTAGGGCGGCCCGCACGACGCGGCATCCGCAAGGTTGCGGACGACGTGGAGAAGATCAGCCGTTGCGGAACAGGAAGCTGTAGGCGTTGAGCGCCGGCACGCCGCCCAGGTGCGCGTACAGCACCCGCGAGCCGGCCGGGAATTCGCCGCGGCGCACCTTGTCGATCATGCCGTGCATCGACTTGCCCTCGTACACCGGGTCGGTCAGCATGCCTTCCTGGCGTGCGCACAGGCGGATCGCCTCCATCGTGCCGGCGTTCGGCAGGCCGTACTCGGGGCCACCGTAGCGGGTGTCGAGCACCACGTCGTCCTCGGCGATCTCGCGGCCCAGGTCGACCAGCCTGGCCGTGTTCTGCGCGATGCGCAGGATCTGCGCCTGGGTCTGCGCCGGCTTCGCCGACGCATCGATGCCGATGACGCGGTCGGCCCGGCCATCCGCCGCGAAGCCGACCACCATGCCGGCCTGCGTGCTGCCGGTCACCGAGCACACGACGATGTAGTCGAACCTGAAGCCGAGTTCGGCCTCCTGCGCGCGCACCTCTTCGGCGAAACCGACGAAGCCCAGGCCGCCAAGCGGGTGCTCCGAGCAGCCGGCCGGGATCGGGAACGGCTTGCCGCCGGCGCGGCGCACGTCTTCCATCGCCTGCTCCCAGCTCGGGCGGATGCCGATGTCGAAGCCCGCGGCATCCAGCCGCACGTCGGCACCCAGGATGCGCGACATCTCGATGTTGCCGACGCGGTCGTACACCGCGTCCGAGTAGTTGACCCAGTTCTCCTGCACCAGCACGCACTTGAGGCCCAGGTGCGCCGCGACGGCCGCGACCTGCCGCGTCTGGTTCGACTGGATGCCGCCGATCGACACCAGCGTGTCGCAGCCCTGCGCCAGGGCCTCGGGGATCAGGTACTCGAGCTTGCGCGTCTTGTTGCCGCCGAACGCGAGGCCGCTGTTGCAGTCCTCGCGCTTGGCGTACAGCTCGACCTCGCCGCCCAGGTGTGCGCCCAGGCGCTTCAGGTGCTGGATCGGCGTCGGCCCGAAGGTCAACGGATGGCGGGGGAATCGATGGAGGTTCATGGCATCCATCGTAGAAAAAATGCTGCGCCGCAGGGTTGCAAAGTCGGCGTCATTCGCGAAACATTGCGTGCCAGTTTCAGGTTGATGATTTGAATAGTTTCAAGGAATCCTGCATGCGCGCAACAAAAATTCGCAACGCCTCGATGCTCCCGGGTTCGCTGGTTCACGAGATCGACCGCACCGACAAGGCCATCCTGCGCTCGCTGCAGCGCGATGCGTCCCTGTCGAACGTGGCGCTGGCGGCCAAGGTCAACCTCAGTGCGCCGGCCTGCCTGCGGCGCGTCGAGCGGCTCAAGCAGATGGGCCTGGTCACCGGCGTCGTCGCGCTGCTGAACCCGCGCGCGCTCGATGCCGGCCTGCTGGTGATGATCGGCGTCGTGCTCGACCGGTCGACACCCGACTCGTTCGCCGACTTCGAGAAGGCCGCCGCCAAGGTGTCGGGCTGCATGGAGTGCCACGTCGTCACCGGCGAGTTCGACTACTTCATGCTGCTGCGCACGCGCGACAACGACAGCTTCAACCGGCTGCACGCCGAGCAGCTGCTGCACCTGCCCGGCGTGCGGCAGATCCGCTCGTTCATGGTGCTGAAGCAGGTGCTGTCGACGACGCAGTTTCCGATCTGAGGCGCCGGCCGCCCTGCGGCCCCTCAATGTGGAGGATGCGCCGTGACCGGCCCGGGGATAGCTTCGCGGCAAATCCACAGCCCTCGCAGGAAACCATGACCAACCGCATCGACGACATGGTGCGCGCGCGGCGCGCGGCGCTGGACGATCTCGCCGCCGACGACGACCGGTGGGGCCTGGCCCTGTCGGGCGGCGGCATCCGCAGTGCGACGTTCTGCTTCGGGCTGCTGCACGCCTTGGCGCGCCGCGGCATCCTGCTGCGCTTCGACCTGCTGTCCACCGTCTCCGGCGGAGGGTACATCGGAGCCATGCTGGGCCGCCTGCTGCAGCGGGCGCGCAACGCCGGCGAAGTGCGCGAGATCGTTCGCGTGCTCGGCGAGGGAAACACCAGCTGGTTCTCCTGGTGGCTGCGGGCGAACGGCCGCTACCTGGTCCCGCGCGGGATCAGCGACACGATCAGCGCCTTCGCGGTGTACCTGCGCAACATCATCGGCGTGCACGTCGAACTCGGCATCGCAGGGCTTCTGCTCGGCGCTTCGCTGGCCGTGCTGAACCTCGGCATCTGGACCCTGCTCGCGCGGATCGCCCGTGACAGGTGGCCCGATTGGCTCGAGTCTTCGCGCGATTGGCTGGCATGGTTGCCGACGCTGTGGCTGCTCCTGGTCCCGCTGGCATTCGCCGCCCTGGTCGTTGTCGTCGTGTACTGGGCCGTGCCGCTGGTCGCGAAGCGCTCTGCCGGCCTGCTCGGCTTCGCGATCGCGGCGGCGGCCTCGCTGGCCCTGTCGTACTGGAGGGAACCGTTCGTCGGCGCGAAGGACGTTGCCGGCTCCGCCGCGCGGGACTTGCTGTGGATCGTCTGCTTTTCCGTCGGCATCGCCTGGATCTGCGCGTTGCCCGTGGCGCTGCTGCTGAACCGGCAAACGACCCGGACCAACGGAGTCCAGCCGCATCGCCCCGGCGGCACGATGCTGAGGTCGCTGCGCGAGGCCATGGCCGAGCAGGCCTCGACCGACGCGCAGGACGAAGCCCGCAATCGATCGACGAAATGGCTGGCAACCCTGCTGCAGGCCATGGCGATCGTGCTGCTGCTGGGCGTGCTGGACCGTTCTGCCTGGTGGCTTGCGTTCGATTCCGGCGATTGGGTGCGAACCGGCGTCTGGTTGGCCGCGGCCGCGGCCGTGCTGCGCGCGCTGCTGCCCTTCGTTTCGTCGCTGCAGTCGGGCAGCGCCGGCACCGCGGGGCTGCTCGCCGTCGGCAACCTGGCGGGCCGGGTGCTGACCTTCTGCGTCTTCGCATGGTGGATTGCCGTCGTCCAGAAGACGGCCCTGGGCTCGATGTTCAAGACCACCGACCAGCTCGACCTGAAAGCGGCATGGATACCGGTGGCGGTGATCTTCGGCGGTGCGCTTGCGTACGCATTGCTGACCGGCTGGAACGTCCGTTTCCTGAACCTGTCGTCGCTGCATGGCTTCTACCGGTCGCGCCTGGTGCGCAGCTATCTCGGCGCCTCCAACCCGGCGCGCTTCTTCGGCGACGCGGCGGTGCCACCTTTGGGCGCAGCATCGTCATTGCCGGCCGATCCGCACCTGCACGGCATCAAGAAGATCTGGGAGGTGCACCGCGACGACGACGTGCCGATCGGCAGCTATCTGCCGCACACCCATGGCGGCCCCGTGCACCTGATCAATGCCTGCCTGAACGAGACGCGGGACCCGAGCAGCGGCCTGTTCAACAAGGATCGCCGTGGACGCCTGGTGACCATCGCACCCGGCGGCTTGCTGCGGGTGAGCCGCCAGCCGTGGCATGAACTCGCGCCCAGCCCGGGCAGCCTGACGCTGGGCAGCTGGACGGCGATCTCCGGGGCCGCCCTCGCCCCCGGGCTCGGCAGCCTGACGCGCGGCGGCATCTCGGCATTGACCATGTTCGCCGGCGCGCGCCTCGGGTTCTGGTGGGACAGCTCCGTGCTGCGGGACGACAAGTCGCGCGTGCGCCTGCAACCGGCCAAGCTCTGGGGCGTGCTCGACGAGACCCGCGGCGTCTTCTCGGGCATGGAGCAGCGCGACTGGTTCCTGACGGATGGCGGTCACTTCGAGAACACGGGCGCCTATGCCCTGCTCGCCGAACGCTGCAAGCTCATCATGCTCGCCGACTGCGGCGCCGATCCGCAGTACCGCTTCCGGGACCTCGAGAACCTGGTCCGCAAGGCACGCATCGACTTGCGTGCCGACATCGAGTTCCTGCGCCCCGATGTCGCGCTGATGGCACCGGCGCCGGCATCGCCACCGGCGGGGCCGCCGGGGCCGCCCCAGGTGGACGGCCGCAGCCTCCTCGCGATGTTCGGATCGCTGAACGACCTGGCATCGAACACGAGCCGTGCCTGCTATGCGCTGGCCCGCGTGACCTACCGCGACGAAGGCCCCGACGGCAAGACGGTCGAACATATCGGCCACCTGGTGCTCGTCAAGCCCAACCTGTTCGGCGGCTTGCCGGTCGACCTGTTCAACTTCAAGGCCGAACACCCGCAGTTCCCGCAGCAGGGAACGGCCGACCAGTTCTTCGACGAAGCCCAGTGGGAGAGCTATTTCCAGCTGGGCAAGGGCATGGGCGAACCCCTGCGCCTGGACTCGCTGACGCTGCTCGTGCGCCACGCCGGCCAGTGGTTCACCGACGACGACGGCAGCCCCATCGACAAGGAAACCGCAGCGGCAACGCCCCCGGATGCCGACGCGATGCCCCTGGCAGCCCCCGGGAAGGCAGCCAGGCCGGCGGCAGAGGGCCGCCTGCCGGCGCGCATCGCCGCCAGCGCCGTGACGGCCGCGTCGGTGGGCCTGGGTGCCGCCGCCACGGCAGGCGTCGCGGCCTGGCAGGCAATCGATTCAGTCCGCAAATCGTCGGAGGAGCAGACGAAGGCGGAACGCAGCGCACTGAAGGAACTGACGGACCTGTGGGCCAAGCTGCAGGCCGACGGCAGCAAGACCACGACGCCCGGCGAGCTCGCCGCCGCGCTGGCCCGGGTGTCGGACACGCTGTGCCCGTCGAACGAGGCGGGCTGGTTCAATCAATCGGCGCTGGCGGTGGACATCCTGCAGAGCGCGCGGCACGTGTGCAGCATCCCCGGCGAAAACTCGATGGCGTGCAACTGGCTGCTCAATGCCTCGGATCCGTTCGCGGCCGGTCCGCGCGCCAGTTGCCTGGCGGCCGGCAGCGTGCTGGCGGAGCAGCGCTACGCATCGACCTCGTGCACGCAGTACTGGGGGTGGGACTACCGCAGCAGCGCGCTGCCGCGCTGCGCGCATCCGAACGATCCGCTGGCCGTTGCACGTCGCGCAGACGTCAGGCGGCGGCTGTTGGAGTATTCGGTGGAGGTGTTCGCGGCCGATGCGGCGCCGCAGTCGGAGCGCAGGCCCAGCGATGCCGAGCCCTGCGCCGGATTGACCGTCTACCCGATGTTGTACGGCCGCGGCGAACAGCAGCGCGTCGGCACCTACCTGCCTGCATGGCGCGGCATCGGGGCGCGCATGGCAGCCACCGAGGATGTCAACGCCCGCGCCGCGATGGAGCGCCTGGCCAGGCCGCTGCCCTTTGCGGTCACGCGCGTGCGATACCACGAGGGCACGTCGCGCCAATGTGCGCTGCAGCTGGTCGGCGCGGCGGCCGTCGTCGACCCCGGGAAAGCGGAGACCACCCGGACCTGGCAGATCGAAGCGGCGACACCCCTGTCGCCTGCCAAGCCGGGCGGTATCGAGGTGTGGATCGTGGCACAACCGGCGCCGGCTGCATCGGCACCGTCCGCGCCCGCGTCGGCGGTGCCCCCGCCGCCACCACCGCCGCCGCCGCCGTCACCACCACCACCACCACCACCACCACCGCCCGCGCCGCCTCAACCGCCGACCGTGTTGCCTCCGCTGTCCCCGGTCGCTGCCCCCGCCTCCGCGCCTGCAGCGACGACCACGACAACGGTCACGACGGTCACCACGACGACGACGGCGTCGACAGGGCCATCGGCCCCGCAGCCGGCGACGCCTGCGGGCGCAGCGATCCCTGTGTTTCGCGTCGAACCCTGCCAGCCGACCGCCTGCGAGACCCGGTGCAACAAGCCGCCCGCGAAGAACGCCACGGCCGGCCCGCGCAAGACCGCTGCGGGCCCGCCGCCGGCGCCGCCCACCTTGCGGACCGACTGCCCCGACCAACGCGTCCAGGCACGCGACGGCTCAGCCGTGGCCAAGGAGTAGCTTCATCGGGATGGCGGCCCGGCGTGCCGCACCGCCGTGCCGATCGCCTTGTCCAGCAGCTCCAGCCCCAGGTCGATCTCGCCATCGCTGACGGTGAGCGGCGGCGCGACACGGAACACGCCGCCCATCGAAGGCAGCTTGACGATGTTCATGCTGAGACCGAGCTTCATGCACTCGCGCGTGATCGCCTCGCCGAGCTCGAAGGCCGGCTCCTTGCTGCCGCGGTCCTTCACCACCTCCAGCCCCAGCAGCAGGCCGCGGCCGCGCACGTCGCCGATGCAGTCGTGCTCGGCCTGCAGGCGCCGCAGCCCCTGCTCCAGCCGGGCGCCTGCGATGCACGCGCGTTCGACCAGGCCGTCGCGCTCGACCACCTCCAACACCTTCAGCCCCACCGCCGCCGGCAGCGGATCGGACACGTGCGTCGTGTAGAACAGGAAGCCGCGCGCATGCGCCTCTTCCTCGATCGCCGCGGTGGTCACCATCGCCGCGAGCGGCAGGCCGGCCCCGAGGGTCTTGGACAGCGTCAGGATGTCGGGCGCGACGCCGTCGCGCTGGCACGCGAACATCAGTCCGGTGCGGCCGACGCCGGTCTGCGCCTCGTCGAGGATCAGCAGCATGCCGCGCTCCACGCACTTGCGCTTCAGCGCCGCCATGTAGCCCGGCGGCAGCTCGAGGATGCCGCCGCTGCTCAGGATGGGCTCGGCGATGAAGGCGGCGAGCGCGCCGGTGGATTGGCGGTCGACCTGCTCGAAGCCGTCGTCGAGCTCGCGCCGCCAGTCGAGCTCGCCGTCCGGCGTCGTGAAGCGCGGCCGGTAGTGGTTCGGCGCCGGGATCGCCATCGAACCGACCGTGGCCGGCCCGTAGCCCTTGCGCCCCGCGCTGTACGTGGCCGACGCGGCGGCACCGGTCATGCCGTGCCACGACTGCGTAAAGCCCACCACCTCATGCCGGCCGGTCACCAGCTTGGCCATGCGCAGCGCGGCCTCGTTGGATTCGGCGCCGGTGCTCAGCAGCAGGCAGCGCTCCAGCCCCGGCGGCGCATGCCGGGCGATCTGCGCCGCCAGCGCGACGACCGGGCGCGACAGCATGCCGCTGAACAGGTGGTCCAGCGAATGGATGTGCTCGGTGACGGCGGCCGCGATGTCGGGGTGTGCATGCCCCAGCACCGCGCTCATCTGCCCCGACGTGAAGTCGAGGATCGCGCGGCCGTCGGCGTCGTAGACGAAACTGCCCTGCGCGCGCTCGATGATCAAGGGCTCGAACGTGCCGCCATAGCGCACGAGGTGCCGGCGGGCCTGCTGCCAGAACTGCGGATCGTCGTTCCTGCTCATGGGGTGCCTCCTGTTGCGGTTGTGGCATCTTGCGCACCGGCATGCGCTTCGTGAAGCGAATTGTTTTGGAACGAGCTATCAGGAGTATTCATACCGTGAGCCTCTCCCTGGACATCGACCTGCTGCGCAGCTTCGTCGCGATCGCCGAGACCGGCGTGCTGGGCCATGCGGCCGCGCGCGTCGGGCGCACGCAATCGGCGCTGAGCATGCAGATGCAGCGGCTGGAGGGCGTCGTCGAGCAGCCGCTGCTGTTTCGCACCGGGCGCGGCGTGACGCTGACCGCGGCCGGCGAGCGGCTGCTGGCTCACGCCGGCCAGCTGCTGCGCCTGCACGACGAGACGCTGGCCGAGCTGCGCGGCGAGCAGCTCTCGGGCGTGCTGCGCTTCGGCTGCCCCGACGACTACGCGGTGGTGTTCCTGCCGCACCTGCTGCGCGGCTTCGCGAGCCTGAACCCGCGCGTGCAGCTGGAAGTGGTGTGCGCGCCGACACCGCGGCTGCGCGAACTGCTGGCCCGGCACGCGATCGACCTGGCGCTGGTGTCGGTCACCGACGATCCGGGCCGCGCCGACGTGATCCGGCGCGAGCCGCTGGTGTGGGTGGCGCAGCGCGGCAGCGTGGCCGCGTCGCTCGACCCGCTGCCGCTGGCGCTGGGCGCGCCCGACGGCTTCGACCACCAGGCGCCGCGCCAGGCGCTGGACAGCGCGGGCCGCACCTACCGCCTGGCCTGCGCGAGCAGCAGCCTGGCCGGGCTGGTGGCGATGGCGCGCTCGGGCCAGGCCGTCACGGTGCTGACACAGACCGCCGTGCCGGACGACCTGCAGGTGCTGCCGGCCGGCCCGGGCTTGCCGGCCCTGCCGACGGTGGGCATCGCGCTGGCGTTCGATCGCGAGGCGCCGACGGCGCTGGTGTCGGCCTTCGGCGAGCACGTGCGGCAGGCGCTGCCGCTGGCCTAGTCTGAGGTGTCAGAAAGCCGTGCCGGCGTCGGCGAATCCCTACAGCGGCATCAGTGCTGTCCGATGGACCGCGTTGCCTCGAAGAGGACGATGGCAGATCCTCACTTCAAGGAGAACGCGATGCAGAACCCCAGCTCGACCCTGGTCGATCTCGAAACCAAGTTCTGGCAGTCGATGGTGGACCACGACACGGACGTGGCGCTGAACCTGCTGTGCGAACCGGCGCTGATGGTCAGTTCGCACGGCGCGATGAAATTCGACCATGCCGACTACCGCAAGATGGCCGACCACGGGACGATGGTGGTCAACTCGTTCGAGTTCAGCGACATGGACGTGGTGTTCCCGAACGACGCGACGGCGATCCTGTCCTACCGCGTCAAGCAGGGCGTGGGGCCGCGCGGCAAGGGTGCGAAGAGCGCAAGCACCGAGCAGCAGATGAACGACACGTCGACCTGGATCAAGACGGCGAAAGGCTGGCGTTGCGCCATGCACACCGAGACGCCGGTCGAGACCCACTGACGCGTTGTTCAACCCTCCAGGAGACTCGAAGTGACCCCCAAGAACACCATCTGCCTGTGGTACGACGGCACCGCCGAAGACGCCGCGCACTTCTATGCCGAGACCTTCCCCGACAGCGCCGTCGGTGCCGTCCACCGTGCCCCGAACGACTACCCCGATGGCAAGAAGGGCAACGTCCTGGTGGTCGAGTTCACCGTGGCCGGCATCCCCTGCATCGGCCTGAACGGCGGCCCGCAGTTCAAGCACAGCGAGGCCTTCTCGTTCCAGATCGCGACCGACGACCAGGCCGAGACCGACCGCCTGTGGAAAGCGATCGTCGGCAATGGCGGCGAGGAAAGCGCGTGCGGCTGGTGCAAGGACAAGTGGGGCCTGTCGTGGCAGATCACCCCGCGCGCCCTCACCGCGTGGATGGCCGACCCGGACCGCGCGGCCGCCAAGCGCGTGTTCGACGCGATGATGACGATGAAGAAGATCGACATCGCCAAGCTCGAGGCGGCCCGGCGCGGTTAGCCGGCTCAGACCTGGAGGGCGCCGCGGAAGCCTCTCGCGGCGTAGTACGACTGCGCGCCGTTGTGGTAGGTGAACACCTGGCCGTAGCGCTTGTCGCAGAACAGCGCACCGCCCAGCGATCGCATGTCGGGCGGCGTCCAGACCCAGCTGGACGTCCTGGTGTCGAAGTCGCCAAGATCCTGCAGCGCGCGGTACTGCGCCTGCGTCAGCAGCGCGATGCCCATTTCCGCGGCCATCCCGACGGCGCTGGCGGCGGGTCTGTTTTCCTTCCGCGCCGCCAGCGCTTCGTCGTCATAGCAGACGCTGCGGCGTCCTGCAGGGCTGTCGGCGCAGCAGTCGCAGAAGGTGAAGCGGCCAGTCTTCGGATCGGAGCCGATCACGTCGGGCTCGCCGCCGGAGGCTTCCATGGCGCCCAGCGATTTCAGTGCCGGCGGGTGGGCTTCGAGCCTCGCCCGGACATCGGCCCAGGCGATGCCCTCGTGCCTGTGCGTGTTGTCCTCGAAGCGGGCCTGCAGGGTGTTCAACAGAACTTGAGTTGCCTTCATGTTCGAACTCACGGCGAACGGCGGACGGCGACCACCCGCGCGATGGTGGATTGCAGGAGCACGGCCACGCACTGTGAAGCCGAGCCCGATGGCAACGACCTGCGGATTTGCGTCGATGGCCGGATCGAAGGGTACATCGAAGGATGTCTCCTCGGAACCCGGGTGCGATTGCGCGAGCTGAAAGCGCAGCAGCGTGCTTGCAAGTCTGCCGAAGACATGCCCTACTGAACGATCGGCGCCATGTACGGCAGATGCAGCCCGATGCACAGCAACGGAGGAATCGCGATGACCCATGCCACCGGCCCCAGCTCGAATCAGCTGATCGCGGCGCTTCCTGCCGAAGACCTGACGCGATGGCTGCCTCAGCTCGAACTCGTCGAGCTGCCCCTCGGGACGGTCCTGTACGAGTCGGGAAGTGCCCCCAGCCATGCCTACTTCGCGACCACGGCCATCGCGGCCCTGCTCTACGTGACGGAAAGCGGCACGTCGGCCGAGATGGCCGTCGTCGGAAACGAAGGCATCGTCGGCATCTCGCTGTTCATGGGTGGAGAGGCGACATCGAGCCGGGCGATGGTCCAGAGCGCCGGCATGGCCTATCGGCTCAAGGCAGAAACGATCAAGGCCGAGTTCCTGCGATCCGCTGCGGTCCTGCATCTGCTGCTGCGCTATACGCAGGCGTTGATCACCCAGATGGCGCAGACGGCCGTGTGCAATCGGCATCACTCGCTGGATCAGCAACTGTGCCGGTGGCTTTTGATGCGCCTGGATCGCCTGCCGGGCAGCGAACTCACGACGACGCAGGAACTGATCGCCAGCATGCTCGGTGTGCGGCGCGAGGGCGTGACCGAGGCTGCGCTCAAGCTGCAGCGCGCCGGTCTGATCCGCTATGCACGGGGCCACATCTGCGTCCTGGATCGCGCGGCGCTCGAAAGCCGAAGCTGCGAATGCTATGGCGTCGTCAGGAAGGAGTACGCCCGTTTGATCCCGCAGCGCGCAGCGACGTAGGCCCCTGTTCTTCGCCGGCGCTCGCCAGGACCACGAAGTACCTCTGCCCGGACGGGGCGGCGTCGACGTGGGCCCGAACCGGCCACCCAGGCCCGTCCTTCGGACACCACTGGAGGAGGGCCGAATCGTGCGGCCCCGGCCCGCCGACGCTCGACAGCAGTTCCTTCAGCCTGTGCCTGCTTTGCGTGCCGAGGAAGTTGCCGAGGCTCAATCCGAGGGCGTCGTCGCGCTCGACGCCGAGCATCGCTGCAGCGGTCCGGTTCAGCTCCAGCACGACCAGATGCGAATTGACGGTGAAGCAGCCCACCGGCTGAAAGTCGTAGACCTCGATCTGCCGGCGCAGTGCGGACTCCAGCTCGGCACGGGACTCCCTCAACTCCTCCGCCTGGAGGTCGAGCTCGACCTGATGCACCTGCAGTTCGTGGAGAAGCGCCAGTGCGTCGGCAGCGGTTTCCGGGGATGAAGCCAATGCATGCAGGACCGCCAGGGCATCGGCGGCTCGGGCCGTTGCGCCCTTGGCGGCCGCGCCCCCCGTCAGCCGCGAGGCGGCCCGACTTCGCAGGTCTGCCAGGCGCGACAGTTCGGTGACGTGGTCGGACATGGAAACCTTCTGAACGGCTGCCCCGGGACCTTGACTCTACGCTTTGCGCAGGCGGGATTCGAGTTCTTTCGCGACGGTGATGTCCACGAAGGTGATCACGACGCCTTGGATGACGTTGGCGAGGGTGCGGTACGGCATGATGCGCACCGTGAACCAGTGTCCGTCGCTGGTGGCGATCTGCTTCTCGCTGAACGCCAGCGTGCGCAGCGTCTCCTTCACGTCAGCGTGCATCTCGGGATAGATCAGCGTGCTCGCCAGTTCGCTCAGGGGGCGGCCGATGTCGCCCTCGCGCAGGTGCACCACGCGGGCGATCTGCTCGGTGAAGCGCCGCACGTTGAGCTGGTTGTCCAGGAACAGCGTCGCGATGTCCGTGCTGTTGAGCAGGTTCTGCATGTCGCTCTGCGCGAGCGCGAGATCGTCGAGCTTGGACTGCAGCTCCCCGTTGATGGTCTGCAGTTCCTCGTTCATCGACTGCGCCTCTTCCTTGGAGGTCGTCAGCTCCTCGTTGGCGGACTGCAGTTCCTCGTTGGTGGACTGCAGCTCCTCGTTGGCAGCCTGCAACTCCTCCTGCGACGCCCGCGTCTCGCGACGCAGCGCCTGGATCTCCTCGCGCGAGCGGGTCAACTCGTCGTTGACCGCCGCATCGACGGCGTCCGCCGACCTGGCCCGCCGGGCGCGCCGGCTGGGCACGGCGGCGACCTCTCGAAAGACGATCATCGCCATGCCTTCCAGCGATTTTGGCTGGGTGACCGCCTGCACCGTGATGTCGAGGTTGACCGTCGCATCTTCATCGAGCCGAAGGCCGCGCAGCTCGACCGAGCTCTTCTCCTGCAGGGCAGTCCGCAATGCGACGGCCAGCTGCGCCCGGATGGAGGGTCGGGCCATCACGTGGATGTTCCAGTTCGCCTTGCCCGCCGCGGGTTCCAGGTAGCGCCCGGTGCGTCCGCTGATGTAGACGATGTCGCCGCCGTCGTTGACCAACACGGCCGGCGGCGAAAACGCCTGCAGGAGCAACTGATCGGCCAGCGATTGAAGGTTGGCCGCAGGAGTGTTCAGGGGGGTCAGAGGCATCTCCTGGGTAGGCGATCGTGACGTCGGGCGCCGGTGGGTCGGAAAGACCACCGCACCGATGGAACCCCCATTGTCGTTGCGCCAGTAGAGCCTGGACTTCTGATGCAGCGGAACGAACAGGGACTGGGCCCGGCCGACGGTTTCGGATCCCCCCAGGAACAGCGCCCCGCCGGGTCGCAGGCTGTAGTGGAACAGAGGCACCAGGCGCCTTTGGAGGGCCGTGCCGAAGTAGATCAGCACGTTCCGGCACGACAGCAGGTCGAGCCGGGTGAACGGGGGGTCCAGGATCACGTCGTGCTGCGCGAACAGCACCATGTCGCGGATTCGCTTGTCGATCTGGTACCCCCCGTCCGGCCGCTCGGTGAAGAACCGTTCCAGGCGCTGCGGCGTCAGGTCGCGGGCGATCGTCGCGGCAAAGCGCCCGCTGCGCGCTGCGGCGATCGCGTCTGCATTGAGGTCGGTGGCAAAGATCTGCAGTTCGCAGGAAGCGGGGGCCGGGCGCGACTCCAGGGCCTCGGTGAAGGCCATGGCCAGCGAATACGCCTCCTCGCCGGTCGAACAGCCGATCACCCAGGCACGCAGCGGGCCGTCCTGCGCAGCGTGTCGCCCGATCAAGGCGGGCAGGACGGTGCCCACCAGGTCCTGCCAGGCTGCCGGGTCCCGGAAGAACGACGTGACGCCAATCAGCATCTCCTTGAACAGAAGATCCAGTTCCTGCGCGTTGTCGCGCAGGAAAGCGGCGTAGGCCGTCATGGTGTCCAGGCCATGGACGGCCGTGCGCCGCGCGATGCGGCGTACCAGCGTGTTCGACTTGTACGGCACCAGGTCGTGACGGGTGTGCTCGCGCAACAGGTGAAGAATGGTGCCGAGCGCGGCCTCTGCCTGTTCGGCGGAGTCGGGCGGCGGCAACCCGGTTGGCGGATGAAGGCCCGTCACACCCAGGATGCGCGCCGCCATGTCGGCGGGCAACGCGACGATATCGACGCAGCCCGCGCCGATGGCGCTCGCGGGCATGGTGTCGAATTGCGCCGACTCGGGCTGCTGGGCCAGGGTCAGCCCGCCCTGCGATTTGATCGCCTGCAGCCCCAGGGTACCGTCCGATCCCATGCCCGACAGGACGACGCCGATCGCCCGCTCGCCGAGTTCTCGCGCCAGCGAGCTGAACAGCGCGTCGATCGGCAACCTCTGGCCACGCGGCTGTGAAGGCTTCGTCAGGCGCAGCGCACCCCCCACGACCGTCAGTTCGGCGTTGGGCGGGATGACGAAGACCACGTCGGGCTCCATGATCTGTGCATCCGCTGCCTCGCGCACCGGCATCGACGTCGCACGTTGCAGCAGATCCCCCAGCATCGCCTTGCGTGTCGGGTCCATGTGTTGAACCACCACGTAGCCGAGGCCGCTCGAAGCCGGCACGCCGGACAGGAACTGCTGGAGCGGCTCGAGCCCGCCGGCGGACGCTCCCAGTCCGACGACTCGCACACCGACAGGTTCCTTCGCTTCAAGCATCAACCCACCTGCCGCTGGTGCGCGTAGCACCATTCCCAATCCTCGCCCGGCTCCAGCGAACGGATCACCGCATGCCCCGTGCTCGCGTGGTGCCGCGTGGCGTGCTTGTTCTTCGACGAGTCGCAGCAACCCACGTGCCCGCAGTGCAGGCACAGCCGCAGATGCACCCAGGTGTCGCCCAGCGCGAGGCACTCTTCGCAGCCCTTCGACGTCGCGGCATGCGGCGAGGCGGGGACATGGTCGCAAGGCTTGATCTGCATCGAAGTCTCCCGTGCTCAGGCGGCGGCCGCCGCCAGGTGTTGATGAATCTGAGCGACCGCCGCGGCACCCTCGCCGATCGCACCGCCCACGCGCTTGACCGAGCCCGAACGCACGTCGCCGACCGCGAACACGCCGGGGATGCTGGTCTCCAGCGGCGCCGGCCGCCAGCCGCCGGGGCCGGCCTCCAGCGCATTGCCGGTCAACACGAAGCCGTTCGGGTCGACCGCCACGTGGCAACCCTCGAGCCAGCGCGTCTCGGGATCGGCACCGACGAACAGGAACACGTTGCGCAGCGCCTTCTCCTCTTCGGCGCCGCTGCGCCGGTCGCGCCAGGTCACCGCCGCGAGGCCGCCCGGCGGCTCGCCGTGCAGCCGCGTGATCTCGGTGTGCGGCCGTAGCAGGATGTTGGGCGTGGCCGCGATGCGGTCGATCAGGTAGCGCGACATGGTCGCCGCGAGACCGGGCCCGCGCACCAGCACGTGCACCCGCGCGGCATGCTGCGAGAGGAACACCGCCGCCTGCCCGGCGGAGTTGCCGCCGCCCACCAGCGCCACCTCGGTCTGCGCGCACATCGTGGCCTCGAGCGCCGAGGCCCAGTACCAGATGCCGCGCCCTTCGAACTCGGGCAGCCGCGGCACCTCGGGCCGGCGGTAGCGCGCACCGCTCGCGATGACCACGGTGCGCGCGCGCAGGCGCCGGCCGTCGGTGAGGCGCAGCGTGAGCTCCCGGTCGGGGCCGGTGCGCGCACAGTCCAGCGCGCGGACTTCGGACGGGATCAGGATCTCGGCGCCGAACTTCTGCGCCTGCACATAGGCCCGGCCCGCCAACGCGCCGCCCGAGATGCCGGTCGGAAACCCGAGGTAGTTCTCGATGCGCGCACTCGCGCCCGCCTGGCCGCCATACGAGCGGCAATCGAGCACGACGACGCGCAGACCCTCGGACGCGGCGTACACCGCCGTCGACAGCCCGGCCGGCCCGGCCCCGACCACCGCCACGTCGTACAGCTCGTCGTGGTCTTCGGTGTCGACCATGCCGATGCAGCGCGCCAGCACCGTCTCGCCGGGGTTGACCAGCACCGCGCCGTCGGGACACACCACCAGCGGTTCGCCGGGAGCGACGCCGTACTGCTCGAGCAGCGCGGCGGCACCGACGTCCTGCTGCGCATCGACCACGTGGTAGGGCTCGCCGTTGCGGCGCAGGAAATTCTGCAGCCGCAGCAGGTCGGCCGCGCCCGGCTGGCCGATCAGCACCGGGCCGCTCGCGCCCGACTCGATCAGCGCCACGCGCCGCAGGATCAGCGCGCGCACCAGGCGTTCGCCCAGGTCGGCCTCGGCGATGATCAGCGAGCGCACCTGGCCCGGCGGCAGCAGCAGCACCTCCACCTCCTCCTGCGCGATGCCGTCCACCAGCGAGGGCTTGCCCGACAACGTACCGACCTCGCCGACGAACTGGCCGCGGCGGTGCTGCACGATCGGCGTGACATTGCCCAGGCCGTCGCGCTGGGTCATCGCGACCGTCCCCTTCAGCACCACGAACATGCCCGGCCCGGGCTGGCCCGCGGTGACGAGGTGGGCGCCGGGCGCATGCGTCTGCACGCTGCCGAAGCGCTGCATCCGCGCGATCTCGGCGTCGCTGAGCACGGGGAACATCTGGTGGCGGCGAGACAGCAGCTCGCTGGGGGCGTCATCGGCCATCGCAAACTCCGGTGAAGGGCGTTGGGCGGATTAGACGACAAGCCGCCGGCCGCGGCGCACCTACACGGCGGTCATGCCCGCGGCAGGGCCGCCCTCCCCGCCCTGCACGGGCGGGTGCGTCACGATGGATTTCAGCGCCGGCTGCGCCGCCTGCAGCGCGGCGAGCGCGGGCCGCGGCCGGCGCAGCGCAGCCTGGCCGTCGAAGGCCTGCTCCAGCGCCTGCGCCGCCGCCAGCAGCGCGCCATCGCCGCGCAACCGCCCCACCACCTGCAGGCCGAAGGGCATGCCGTGCTCGTCGCGGCCGCAAGGCAGCGACAAGGCCGGGTTGGTCGCGAGCGTCACCACGTAGGTCAGGCCCAGCCACTGGTAGTAGTTGCGCATCGCCTGGCCGTCGATGCGGCCGGCATACAGCTCGGTCCACGGGAACGGCGTCAGCGGCGTGGTCGGTGCGAGCACCAGGTCGAACTGCTCGAACACCGTGGCGAAGCGCCGCGCGATGCGGGTCTGCTCCAGGTGCGCCCAGGCGCGGTCGGCCAGCGTGATCGCCGCCGCCATCTCGACATTGGCGCGCACGTTGGGCCCCAGCGTCTCGGGGGCCCGGCGGTAGGTGTCGGCGAACGCGGCGACGAAGCTTTCGGCGCGCAGCACGTCGAAGGCCCGGTCGGGGTCGCCCAGCTGCCAGTCGATCGGCTCGCAGCGCGCCACCCACGGCCGGATCGCCTCGATGCGGTCGCGGAAGACGCGCCGGATCTCCGGGTCGACGATGCACATGCCGAAGTCTTCGGAGTAGCCGATGCGCAGCGTCGACAAGTCGACCTGCCGCAGCGGCCACAGCGCGTCGGGCGAGGCGTCGACCGACAGCGGGTCGTGCGCATCGAAGCCGACGCTGGCCGACAGCTGCAGCGCGGTGTCGGCCACGTCGCGGCCCATCGGCCCGAGCACCGACAGCACCGACCAGCCGAGCGGACGCGCGGTGTTGGCGACCAGCCCCGGCGACGGCCGCAGCCCGACCACGCCGCACAGCGCCGCCGGGATGCGCAGCGAGCCGCCGGTGTCGGAACCGGTGCAGATCGGCAGCATGTCGGTGGCCAGCGCGGCGGCCGAGCCGCCCGACGAGCCGCCGGCGTTGAGCGCCGGGTCGAACGGGTTGCCGGTGGCGCCCCACACCGGGTTGCGCGTGTTGGCGCCGGCCCCCATGTCGGGCACGTTGGTCTTGGCGGTGACGATGGCGCCGGCCGCGCGCAGGCGGGCCACCAGCGTGTTGTCGGCCGACGGCACGTTGCCGCGCAGGCCGGCGTTGCCGTACGTGGTGAGCAGGCCGGCGGTGTCCTGCAGGTCCTTCACGCCGAGCGGCAGGCCGTGCAGGGCGCCGAGCGGTGCGCCCGCCATCACCTGCGCCTCGGCCGCGCGCGCCTGTTCCAGCGCGCGCTCGAACCCGGTGGCCGCGATCGCGTTGACGGCCGGGTTGAAGCGCTCGATGCGGGCGATGCAGGCCTGCATCAACTCGACCGGCGAGATCTCGCGGCGGCCGATCAGGCGCCGCAGATCGAGGGCGGAACGTTCGGGCAGTTCGGTGTCGGGATGCATGCTCACTCCGCCTGGATGTTCGCCTTGTGCACATAGGCCCGCAGCAGCGGCAGCTCCCGGGCCACGCGCCGGCCGTAGGCACTGCCGGGCTCGTAGGCGACGTCGAGCCCGGTCTTCTTCAGCTCGCCGCGGATGCCGGCGTCGGCCACAGTATCGGCCAGGGCCTTGCCCAGCGCATCGCGCGCCGCCGCCGGCAGGCCGCGCGGGGCCACGATGGCGATCCACGGCACCATCTCGTAGTCGGGGTAGCCGGCCTCGGCCACGGTGGGCACGTCCGGCAACGACGGCGAGCGCTTCGGCGTGGTCACGGCCAGCGCCTTGACCTTGCCGGCCTGCAGCATCGGCAGCGCCGCGACGTTGGTGTCGATGCTCAGCTGCACCTGCCCGCCGATCAGGTCGCTCATCGCCGGCGCGCTGCCCTTGTAGGGCACGTGCAGCAGGTCGATGCCGGCGACCAGCTTGAGCATCTCGCCGGCCAGGTGCGACGTGGTGCCGTTGCCGAACGAGCCATACGACACCTGGCCCGGCTTGCTGCGCGCCAGCGCCACCAGCTCCTTCAGGTTCTGCACCGGCAGCGCCTTGTTGGCCAGGATCACCAGCGGCGAGGTGCCGACCAGGCCGATCGCCTCGAAACTCTGCTGCGGGTCGTAGCCCAGGCGCTCGCGCAGCGCCGGGTTCACCGTGAAGGTGGTGTTGGAGCTGATCAGCAGCGTGTAGCCGTCGGGCGCGGCGCGCGCCACCGCGGTCGCGCCGATCACGGTGCCGGCACCGGCCTTGTTGTCGACGATGACCGGCTGGCCCAGCCGTTCGCCCAGGCCGCGCGCGAGGATGCGGCCCAGCGTGTCGGTGGCGCCGCCCGGCGGAAAGGGCACGACCAGGGTCACCGGCTTGTCGGGCCAGGCGGGCGCAGCCGCGGCGATCAGCGGCGCGGCGGCCAGCAACAGGGCAGCGAGGGCTTGTTTCATGGTCGGGTCCTTTCAGGGGGTGAGGGGGTGCTCAGCGCAGGCGGCGCGGATCGGTGGTGGCCGGATCCACGCCGTGGCGCCGCAGCGCCTCGGGCAGCGGCTGGCCCAGCAGCAGCGCTGCGGCCAGGGCCGACGCGCCGGCGGCGGTCTGGATGCCGTAGCCGCCCTGCGCGGCGAGCCAGAAGAAGCCGGGACAGTCAGCGTCCCAGCCGATCGCCAGTTCGCCGTCGGGCACGAAGCTGCGCAGCCCGGCCCAGGTGCTGGCGGGGCGGCGGATCTGCAGCRTGCTGACCGATTCGATGTGGTGGATGCCGGTGGCGATGTCCAGCTCCTCGGGCACGACGTCGTGCGCGAAGGTCGGGTCGGCGTTCGCCGGCGAGCCGAGCAGCCGGCCGGCATCGGCCTTGAAGTACCAGCTCTCGTCGATGCCGACCACCGCCGGCCAGCCGGCGACCTGCAGGCCCGGTGGCGCCTGGAAGGTGAAGGCACTGCGGCGTCGCGGCTCCACGCCCAGCGGCCGTGCGCCGCAGGCCGCCGCCAGCGTGTCGGCCCAGGCGCCGGCGGCGTTCACCACCACCTGCGCGCGCAGCGCCTCGCCGTCGTCCAGGCGCAGCTCCCAGCCACGGCCATCGCGGCGCGCGCCGGCCACCCGCGCCTGCACCTGCAGCGTGCCGCCCTCGCGGCGCAGGCCGCGCAGGAAGCCCTGGTGCAGCGCATGCACGTCGATGTCCTGCGCATCGCGCTCCAGCAGGGCGCCGTGCACCACCTCGGGTCGCAGGCACGGCACGAGGGCGAGCGCCGCCTGCGCATCCAGCCGCTCGACGCTGCCGCCGCTGTCGAGCAGCGCGCGCTGCATCGGCGCCAGCAGGCCCGCGTGCTCGTGCGTCGCCACGTAGAGCGCGCCGCGCGGGGCCAGCAACGCGCTGTCGGTGAAGCCCTCCGGCGGCGCTTCGTAGAACGCGCGGCTGGCGCGCGTCAAGGCCCGCACGCCGGGGGCGCCGTAGCTTTCCATGAACATCGCGGCCGAGCGGCCGGTGGCGTGGTAGCCGGGCTGCGCCTCCGCTTCCAGCAGCACCAGGCTGCGCTGGCCGGCCAGCCGGAAGCCGAGCGATGCACCGGCAATGCCGGCGCCGACGATGGCGACATCAAATTCTCTCATACGAGAATTCTCGCATGCGAGAATCGTGCCCATGCCCGGAAAATCCCTTGCTGCCCGCGCCGGCGCGGCGCCCCACCGCCATCATCTCGGCGAGCGCCTGCGGCAGCTGCGCAAGCACAGGCAGCTGACGCTGAAGGCCTTGTCCGAGCGATCGGGCGTGGCCCTGAGCACCTTGTCGAAGATCGAGCTGGGGCAGATCTCGGTCAGCTACGAGAAGCTGGCCGCGACGGCACGCGCGCTCGGCGCCGACATCGGCGAGCTGTTCGATCCGCGGGCGTCGGCCGCCCCGGCCGCGGCGCCGCGGGTGGTGCGTTCGACGATCGAGGAATCGCCGCGCTACGACAGCGACAGCTACGACTACCGCATGCTGGCGACCGGCTTCGCGGGCAAGCGCATGACGCCGCTGCACGGCCGGATCGTCGCCCGCCGCACCGACGAGTTCGCCGATTTCGTGCGCCACCCGGGCCAGGAGTTCGTCATCGTGCTGAAGGGCCGCGTGCGCCTGTGCTTCGAGACGGGCGAGACGGTCGACCTGAAGCGCCTGGAAACCGCGTACTTCGACAGTGGCATCGGGCACATCTACCTGTCGACCGGGGCGGGCGATGCCGAGGTGCTGGTGGTGATGTCATAGCCGAGCCGGCTGTTCGACGGAAGCGGCAAGGTGCTCGCGCAACCATTGGTGCGCCGGATCGCGGTGCGAACGCTCGTGCCAGAACATCGCCATCTCGAAGCCTGGCACCTCGACCGGCGGCTCGACGAGCTTCAGCGCCGGGTTGCCGCCCACCAGCCGCGACGGCAGCATCGCCACGAGGTCGGTGCCCGCCAGCGCCGACAGCGCGAACAGGAAGTGCGGCACCGACAACACCACCCGCCGCGCGACGCCTGCCGCCGCCAGCGCGTCGTCGGTGAACCCTTGGAAGCTGCCGCCGTCCGGCGACACGATCAGGTGATCGAGGGTGCAGAACTGCGCCAGCGTGGGCCGGCGCTTCAGGCGCGGGTGGCCGGCCCGCCCGGCAAGGACATAGCGCTCCGAGAACAGCACCCGGTGGCGCAAGCCGGGCGGCGCGTACTGCGTGGCGTGCAGGGCCAGGTCGATCTCCCCCTGCTCGGCCTGCCGGGCCATGCGCGACGGCGCAGACCCGAGCACCGCCAAGCGGGTGCCCGGCGCCGCCGTGCGCAAGCCGGCCAGCGCCGGCTGCACGATCGTCAGTTCGCCATAGTCGGCCGCGGCGACGGACCAGGTGTGGGTGGCGCGGGCCGGGTCGAAGGGGTCGGCCGGCGACACCGCGCGCTGCAGCCCTTCGAGCGCCTGCCGCAAGGGTTCGCGCAGTTCGTCGGCCCTGGCGGTCGGCCGCATGCCGCGCGGCCCGGGCAGCAGCAAGGGATCGCCGAAGATGTCCCGCAGCTTCGCGAGGTGCACGCTGACCGAGGGCTGAGAGAAGTTCAGCCGTTGCGCGGCCCGGGTCACGTTGTGCTCGGACAGCAGCACGTCCAGCGTCACCAGCAGGTTGAGGTCGAGCCGGCGGAGATCATTCATCGCAATACCTGCCATCCTGAGAATTCATTTCCAATATAGCGGCTGCGGCCGGACGATGCAGCCATTCCTGCAACGAAGGCCTGTGCCCATGAACATCCTGCTCGTCCACGCCCACCCCGAACCTCGCTCGTTGAACGGCTCGCTGAAGAGCTTCACGGTGGCGCGCCTCGAAGCCGCCGGGCATGTCGTGCAGGTATCCGACCTGTATGCGATGAACTGGAAGGCCACGCTCGACGCGGCCGACAGCCGGGCCCCGCGGACGCAGGCGCGCTTCGACCCGGCACTCGACTCCAAGCATGCGTTCGAGAACGGCCTGCAAAGCGAGGACATCGCGCTCGAGCAGGACAAGCTGCGCTGGGCCGACACCGTGATCCTGCAGTTTCCGCTGTGGTGGTTCTCGATGCCGGCGATCCTGAAGGGCTGGGTCGAGCGTGTCTATGCCTATGGCTTCGGGTACGGCGTCGGGGAGCATTCCGATGCGCGCTGGGGCGACCGCTACGGCGAAGGCACGCTGGCCGGCAAGCGGGCGATGCTGATCGTGACGGCGGGCGGGTGGGAATCCCACTACGCGCCGCGCGGCGTCAACGGGCCGATCGACGACCTGCTGTTCCCGATCCAGCACGGCATCCTGTACTACCCCGGCTTCGACGTGCTGCCGCCGTTCGTGGTGTACCGGACCGGCCGGATGGACGACGCGCGATTCGCGGCGATCCACGAGGAACTCGGCCGGCGCCTGGATGCCCTGGAGACGACGGCACCGATCCCGTTCCGTGCGCAGAATGCCGGCGCGTACGAGATCCCGGCCCTCACGTTGCGGCCGGACATTGCGCCGGATCGGGTAGGCTTCGGCGCGCACATTGCCTGGCCCCACCATGACTCAACGCATCGAAGCCCCGAATGAGCAGGACATCGACCACATCGCCCGGCTGCTGATCCACGCCGGCGAGCTGACGAACGAGGTGACGGGCCAGCCGCTGTCGGCCCGGCTGTCGGACCTGCCGCTGTTGCAGCAGGTGCTGGACGCCGGGGTGATCGAACCCGAGGCGACGTACTCGCTGCAGTCGCTCGGCATCGCCTTCGGCAAGGTCTTCGTCAACTGCAACGAGCACTACGACTGGTGGATGGTCGAGGATGAATACGGCCGGGACCCGGCCGTGCGCTACAAGGAAACGAGCCTGCTCGTCTTCCCGCAGACGATGATCTCCAAGCGGATCGAGGACGGCGAGGACATCCAACTGCCGGCGTTCTACGAGAACCTGGTCGACCAGCTCGAGGAAATCCGGGCCGAGAACTACGCCGGCGACTAGCCGTTCCCACCAGGACGCACACCGATGAGCGACATCCCGAAGCCACCCCGCCCGTTCTCGTTCGAAGGCGGCTGCGCCTTCGCCGACGGTGCCTACGTGCCGCTGTCCGAGGCGAAGATCTCGCTGTTCGACTGGGGCTTCACGCGATCGGACGCCACCTACGACGTGGCGAGCACTTGGCAGGGCGCGTTCTTCCGCCTCGACACGCACATCGACCGCTTCTTCGCGAGCCTCGAGAAGATGCGCCTGGCGATCCCGCACAGCCGCGCCGAGCTGCGCGACATCCTGCATGGCTGCGTGCGTGCCGGCGGGCTGCAGGATGCGTATGTCGCGATGGTCTGCACGCGGGGCGTGCCGCCGCGCGGCGTGCGCGATCCGCGGCTGGCGGTGAACCGCTTCTACGCCTACGCCTTGCCCTTCGTGTGGATCGCACCGAAGGAGAAGCAGCTCGCCGGCATCGACCTGCACGTGAGCGACCGCATCCGCATCGCGCCCGAGTCGGTCGACCCGACGGTGAAGAACTACCACTGGATCGACCTGGTGCAGTCGATGTTCGATGCCTACGACCGCGGGCGCGACACCAGCTGCGTGGTGGATGCCAGCGGCAACATCGCCGAGGGGCCGGGCTTCAACGTCTTCATGGTCAAGGACGGTGTCGTGCACACGGCGGACCGCGGCGTGCTCGAAGGCGTGTCGCGGCGCACGGCGATCGAGCTGTGCGAGCGGCTGGCGATCCCGTTGCGCGTCGGGCCGGTGCCGGTCGAGGCCTTCCGGCGCGCCGACGAGGTCTTCCTCACGTCCACCGGCGGCGGCATCCTGCCGATCGCGCGGCTGGACGGGCAGGCGCTGCCGCGGTTTCCGGGGCCGGTGACGGTGCGGCTGTCAGACGCATACTGGGCGCTGCACGACGAGCCGGCATACCGCGATCCGGTCGACTACTCGCAATGACTCACATGGACTCGATGAGCCACTCGGGCCCCATGCGGACAAAGTCCTCATTCCTCCGGTTCGAGCCCGGGCGCCTCCGAGGGTGTACCCTGCACCCTCACCAACGGAGAACTGAATGGCCATTCAAGCACAGCGAAATCGGGCACGGCTGCACGTCCTGCGGGACAACGTCCACCGCGCCAAGCGCGACGTGAAGCGCGGGCTTGCGGGTGCTGCAGAGCGCCTGAAGATGCACAAGGCCGCGCGCCTGGCCTACGCAGAAACGGGCAAGTAAGCCGCCGGGTGCCGGCCTCCTGAACGATCAGGCCGGCGCCTTGGCCCGGGGCGCCTTGCCCGCGGGCCGCTTCTGCGTGCGGGCGATGTTGGACGTGACCAGCGCCGCTGCCAGCGTCACCAGCCACGAGAAATACACCCACAGCAGGAACACCGGGAACGCCGCGAACGCGCCGTACACCGTCTTGTAGGTCGGGATCTTCAGCACATAGGCCGCGAAGCCGCGCTTGCCCAGCTCGAACCCGATGCTGGCGATCAGGCCGCCGACGATGGCATCGCGCCGCCGCACCTTCGCGTTCGGCACGAAATAGAACAGGCTGGTCAGCACCAGCAGGCCCATCACCACCGGCCCCAGCGTCAACACGAACTTGACCGACGGCGGCAAGGTTTCGATCAGGCCGGCCGACGCGCTGACCGCATACGACGTCGCCCACAGGCTCGCGCCCAGCACCGGCGGCCCCACCGCGATCATCAGCAGGTACATGCCCACGCGCTTCAGGAACGGCCGGTTCTTCTTCACCTTCCAGATCTGGTTGAGCGCGTTCTCCACCGTCAGCAGCAAGGCCACCGCCGTCACCACCAGGAACAGCGAGCCCACCAGCGTCAGGCCGCTCGCGTTGGCCGCGAACTGGTTCAGGTACTTCAGCACCGTGCGCGCGATGTCGGCCGGCAGCAGGCTCTTCAGCAAGATCTCCTCGATCGCGTCCTCGAGCCGCCGGAAGACCGGGAAGCGCGTGAACAGCGCGAAGCACACCGCGAGGAACGGCACGATCGACAGCACGGTCGTGAAGGTCAGGCTGCCGGCGATCTGCGGCAGGCGTTCCTGGCGGGCGCGCTGGATGGTGAGCTTGATCAGGCTGAACATATGCGGCGCCATTGTGCCGGGGCGCGAAATTGCGTAGTCCGAGTCCTGCACGCTGATGCGCGTTTCCCACAGAGCACGGATCCTCAAAGGGGCGCATGATTGCTGCATTGCAGCATTCTCGGATGTACCCATGAACTTCGAATCCATCTCGCGGACCATCGACCGCGCGCTGTCGGCTGCGGGCCTCGGCCGCGCCAACGTCAGTGCCCGCTTCGTGCGCGACACCATCGACCAGGCGATGAAGGCCGGCGGGCTCGGTGGCCCGGGCGTGCTGCCCACGGCAGAGCGGCGGGCTCCCGTCCTGCCGGAAGGGCTGGACGACGAGGCAGGTGTCTTCCTGGAGCGCACCCACACAAGTGCGCACGGCAGCCGCAGTTACAGGCTCTACGTGCCTTCGGGCTACGACGGCTCACCGAGGCCGCTGCTGCTGATGCTGCACGGGTGCAAGCAGGACCCGGAGGATTTCGCGGCCGGCACGCGCATGAACGAGCTGGCGGAACGACATGGTTTCCTGGTGGCGTACCCGGCGCAGACGGCGCGCGCCAATGGCTCGAACTGCTGGAACTGGTTCGATCGCACGCAGCAGACGCGCGAAGGGCCGGAGCCTTCGCTGCTGGCAGGCATCGTCGACGACATCGGCGACAGCCACGCGGTCGATCCGGCGCGGGTCTTCGTGGCCGGCCTGTCTGCCGGCGCAGCGATGGCGTTGATCCTGGCTGCCGCCTATCCCGACGTGTTCGCCGGCGTGGCCGCGCACTCCGGGCTGCCGGTAGGGTCCGCACACGACGTGCCTTCGGCCTTCGCAGCGATGCAGGCGCGGCGCGCACCGGGGGCCCCACGATCGGCCGCGATCGGCGTGCCGACCATCGTGTTCCATGGCGATGCCGACACCACCGTCAACGCAATGAACGGCGCCGCCATCATCAGCCAGGCCGTTGCCGCATTCGAGCGGGACAGCGCCGTCCTGCAGCGCAGCGAGCGCGTGGAACCTTCGGTGAACGGCCGGCGCTGCACGACCAGACGCTTCGACGACGGCGAAGGCCGCACGCTGGTCGAGGAATGGGTGGTGCATGGCGGCACGCACAGCTGGTGCGGCGGCAGCCCCGAGGGCTCGTACACCGATGCGACCGGGCCGGACGCGTCGGCCGAGATCGTGCGCTTCTTCCTCGATCGCGGCGTCGGCGGCCACGCGGCCTGAAGGCGATCAGGCCGCGCTGGGGTGCTCCCTGCGCGGCTCGATCGGGTTGTTGCCCGGTTGCCCGTCTTTCTCCTTGAGCCGCAGCTGTTCCGCGGCCAAGGCCTCGATGACGGCATCGATGGCCGCCATGTCGGGAACGGGGGCGGCTTTCAGCTCGGACAACTTTTCCTGCAACGCCCGGTAATGGCTCGAGTCGATGGCCATGGTCTTCTCCTGAAGTGGACGCACCAAGAATAGACATCGGGCGCGCCAAGTCCTGTCGGAGGACGCGACCGCGACGCGTAGGGATCCCGGCATGACCTGCCAGCCCCGCGCGAGACCCCGCTTCACAGCCGCATCGGACTGACCACGTACTTGAAACCGGCGCGGTCCGGGAACGTGAAGAGCACGCTGGAACCGGCGTCCTGCAGCTCCATCCTGACCATGTCGGCATCCGCGTTGCTCAAGACGTCCAGCAGGTAGGTGACGTTGAAGCCGATCTCGATGCTGTCACCGCCGTAGTCGATCTCGAGGTCTTCGTCGGCCTCTTCGCGTTCGGCGTTGCTGGATGCGATGCGCAAGGTCCCCGGCGCGACATGGACCCGGATGCCCCTGAACTTGTCGCTGGTCAGGATCGATGCACGCTGCAGGCTCGCCAGCAAAGGCGCCCGCCCGAGCGTGACGGCATGATGGTTGTTCTTCGGGATGTACCGCTCGAAGTCCGGGAACTGTCCTTCGATCAGCTTGGTGACGAAGGTGACGCCGTTCAGCGCGAAACGGGCCTGCGCAGCGGCGAACCGGATCTCGACCTGCGACTCGCCCTCGGCACCCGGGGCGTCGCGCAGGTGGCGCTGCAGTTCGTGCACCGCCTTGCGCGGCAGGATGACCTGCTGCCGGGGCAGCTCGACGTCGACAACGGCCTCGGCCAGCGCCATGCGATTGCCGTCGGTGGCCACGAGCCGCAGGCGCTTGCCATCGGCGACGAACAGCAGGCCATTCAGGAAGTAGCGGAAGTCCTGCACCGCCATCGCGAACCCCACCTGCTCGATCAGGCCCTTGAGCACCGATTGCGCAAGACGAAGCGAGGGGCCCGTGTCGGGCGCTTCGGCGACGAGTGGGAAACCCTGCGCCGGCAGCGTGTGGAGCATGAAGCGGCTGCGGCCGCCCTGCAGCTTCAGCTTGTCGGYATCGGCCGTGAGCGTCACCACCTGGTCGGCCGGCATCGCCCGAAGGATGTCGATCAGCTTGCGGGCGTTGACGGTGGTCGAGAAATCGGCATCGTCGCCGGCAAGCTCGAGCCGATGGCGGACCTGGATGTCGAGGTCGCTGGCGGTCAGCTCGACCTGCCGGCCCGATTTGCGCACCAGCACATTGGCCAGGATCGGCACGGTGTGGCGCCGCTCGACGACACCGCAGACCGCTTGCAATGCACCCAGCACCTCGGCTTGCGTTGCTCTCAGGACGATCATCGATGACCTTTCAGTGGCGCTCTGGCTTGGCTTGACCGAAGAGCTGCGCCTGTTCGGTCGAGTGCTTCGCGGCGAACGCGCGCATGAAATCCCTCAGCACCTCCGAGGCGACCAGGCCCTGCGCCTGGCATGCCTGGACGAATGCGTCACGCAGTTCTCGCTCGACGCGTATGCGCATGCCTGCATCCTTGGTGTTCATGGTTCGCCTCCGCATTGGATACACACATGTGTATCCATCTTGGACGAAACTATACACCGCCGGCGGCTCGCGCGGCTTCCTCACCAGTCGCCATAGGCGGCGACGATCCCCCGCAGCAACGCATCCCGCTCTGCCCCCAGGTGGTTGCCGCTGGCATCGCCCGACGCGTCCTTGCCGACCGCCGTGTGCACCACCACCAGGTTCAGCACCGGGTCGACGAAGATGGCCTGCCCGTAGACCCCCAGCAGCGCGAAGCGCCTGTGCGTGCCCGGCAGCAGCCAGGTCTGCAACCCGTAGCCCTGGTAGGTGCTGCCGTGGTATTGCATGCGTCCGGGACGGAAGGCCTCGGGCTGCCGGGCCGCATCGGTCATGTCCAGCAGGTGCTCGCGCGACACGATGGCCGCGCCGCGCACCTGGCCGTCAGCGGCCATCATCCAACCCAGGCGCGCATAGTCGCGCAGCGTCGCGTTGAACCCGCCTTGCGCCACCTCGACCTGGTCGGCCGCGTTCAGCAGCCAGCTCGCCTGCGCCTGCGCGCCGATCGGCTTCCAGATCTTCTCGCCGACGTAGTCGCACAGCGTGCGGCGGGTCGCGCCGCGCAACACCAGGGCGAGCACCTGGGTCTGCGCGCCGGCGTAGTTGAATCGCTCGCCCTCCGGGTCGCTGCGCTCGGTCACCTCGCGCGCGGCCGCGACGTTGCCGCTGCGCCGCGCCGTCGCATTGAAGCGGGCCCGGTCGTCGTACGCCGAGTAGTCCTCGACATAGCGCGCGCCCGAGGCCATGCGCAGCAGGTTGACGATGCGCGTGCCGCCATACAGCGAGCCCTTGAGCTCGGGCACGTAGGTTTCGGCGCGGTCCTCCAGCGAATGGATCAGGCCTTCTTCCTGCGCCTTCAGCACGCCCAGCGCGGTGATGGTCTTGGCCATCGAGTTCGACAGCAGGCGCATCTCGCCGCTGCGCTGGTAGTTGTAGCGCTCGGCGACGATCTCGCCATCCTTCAGCACCAGCAGGCCGGTGGCGCGCTGGTGCTGCAGGTAGTCGTCGAGCGTGAAGCGCCGGCCCTGGTAGCGGTAGCTGAACGCCGTCTCCGCCGCTGCCTTCTTCAGCGGCAGCGGCTCGCCGGCCGGGGCCAGCGTGCAGGCCGGATTGAAGCTGTCCATCGCGCTGAACGAGCCGACCAGGAAGGGCTCCTCGTAGGCCTGCTTCAGCGTGCGTGCCGCGGGATAGCCCGCCGCCCGACCGAGGGCCTCCTCGTCCGGTGCGGCCGCGGCGGCCGCAACGATGAACCAGGAAAGCAGGGGCAGCAGGCGAAGGCGATTCATCCCGTCAGTATCGGTCCACGTCGATGACGGCCTGCGCGAAGGCCTGCGGCGCCTCCTGCGGCAGGTTGTGGCCGATGCCGCCCTGCAGCAGGCGGTGCGCGTACTTGCCGGTGAACCTGGCGCGATAGGTGGCCGGGTCGGCATGCGGGGCGCCGTTGGCGTCGCCCTCCATCGTGATCGTCGGCACGCCGATCGCCGGAAACTGGGCCAGCCGCTTCTCCAGCTCGTCGTACTGCGGCTCGCCCGCCGCCAGGCCCAGGCGCCAGCGGTAGTTGTGCACCGTGATCGCGACGTGGTCCGGGTTGTCGAACGAGGCCGCGCTGCGCTCGAAGGTGGCGGTGTCGAAGTTCCACATCGGCGAGGCCGTCTCCCAGATCAGCCGCGTGAACTCGCGGCGGTACCTGGCGTAACCCTCGACGCCGCGCTCGGTGGTGAGGTAGTACTGGTACCACCAGTCGTACTCGGCCTTCGGCGGCAGCGGGCGCTTGCCGGCGTCCACGTTGGTCATCAGGTAGCCGCTCACCGACACCAGGGCCTTGCAGCGCTGCGGGAACGCGGCCGCGATGATGCAGGCCGTGCGCGCGCCCCAGTCGAAGCCGGCGATGGTGGCCTTCGGGATCTTCAGCGCATCCATCAACGCGATGATGTCCAGCGCCACGGCCGATTGCTGCGCGTTGCGCACGGTGCCGGCCGACAGGAAGCGGGTGCTGCCGTAGCCGCGCAGGTGCGGCACGATCACGCGGTAGCCGGCCGCGGCCAGCAGCGGTGCGACGTCGACGAAGCTGTGGATGTCGTAGGGCCAGCCGTGCAGCAGGATCGCCACCGGGCCGTCGGCGGGGCCGGCTTCGGCATAGCCGATGTTCAGCACGCCGGCGTCGACCTGCTTCAGCGACGCGAACGAGGCGTTCGTTCCGGGCTTGATCGCGGGCACCGCCTGGGCCTGCGCGTTCTCGATGAGACCGAACGGAGCGGCGGCCATCGTGACGGCCGCGGCGCCGAACAGGCGGCGGCGCTGGAGGTTGATTTCGCTGCGGGACATGGGTGACTCCTGGAAGAACGGGGGGGATGAAGCAAGGCCTGCATTCTTGGAGCCGCTTCGGCCGGCAGCCGCCGATTGCGTATGCGCGTGTGTCGGCCGACGAAGTCGACACACTACGTTTCACACCATTGGTGCGGTGCGCTCAACACCGTGGTCCCCGCCGCATGCCTTCTGCCGCATGCCCTGCGCTCCTACGATTTCTCCATTCCGCACTGCGCAGGAAACGGGCCTCCCAGCCGCCCTGGGACTCACGGAGAACACCATGACCCAACGCGTCAACGCGGCCAAGCAATCGGCCACGCTCTTCAAGAAGTTCATCGAGTTCAGCAACACGCTCGAAGACAGCGCGATCGAGCCGACGATCCGCCACCTGGTCGACATCCGTGCCTCGCAGATCAACGGCTGCGCGTTCTGCCTCGACATGCACGTCAAGCAGGCGAAGATCCATGGCGAGCGCGAGCTGCGCCTGCACCACCTGGCCACCTGGCGCGAATCGACGCTGTTCGTGCCGCGCGAGCGCGCCGCGCTGGCCTGGACCGAGGTGCTCACCACGCTGCCCGCGCAAGGCGTGCCCGACGACCTCTACGAACGCGTGCGCACCCAGCTGTCCGAGAAGGAGATCTCCGACCTCACCTTCGCGGTGATGTCGATCAATGCCTGGAACCGCGTCAACGTCGCGTTCAAGACCGTGCCCGGCTCGGCCGACGCGATGTTCGGGCTGGACAAGGCCAACCTCAGCTGAGCGGCGCACCATGACCTCCACCCTCCAGACCCTGGGCGGCGCCGCGGTGCTGGCGCTCGCCGCGACGGGAACGTCGAAGGCCCAGACCGCGCCGCTGCCGACCGTGACGCCGGTGATGGCCCAGGCCCTGGCCGACCTGCCCGGCAAGGAAGCGCTGATGCTCACCGTCGAGTACCCGCCGGGCGGTGCCGACCCGGTGCACCGCCACGACGCCCACGCCTTCGTCTACGTGCTCGAAGGCTCGATCGTGATGCAGGTGAAAGGCGGCAAGGAAGTGACGCTCACGCCCGGGCAGAGCTTCTACGAAGGCCCGAAGGACGTGCACACGGTCGGCCGCAATGCCAGCAGCACGCAGCCGGCGAAGTTCGTCGTCGTGCTGCTCAAGAAGAAAGGTGTTGACGCGCTGCTGCCGGTGAAGTGAGCGCCGTGCAATCGAGGTCGAGCGCGCGGATCTGCGTCGTCATGTGGTCGATGAACACGCGGATCCGCGCCGGCAGCTGCCGGCGGTTCAGGTAGCACAGGTAGTGCCCGCGGTCGTCCGGCGCCTGCTCGCCCAGGCAGGCCACGAGCCGACCGGCCCGCAGCTCGTCGCAGGCCTGGTAGGCGGCGACCTGCGCGATGCCTTCGCCGGCCAGCACCGATTGCAGCACCAGGTCGGCATCGTTGAAGGTCTGCGCGGCCGGCAGCGCGATCTTGTGCAGCTGGCCGTCCCGCTTGAACTCCCAGTCGCAGACGCGGCCCGAGGCCCGCCGGAAGTTGATGCAACGGTGCGCGGCCAGCTCGTCGATGCCGCCAGGCAGGCCGTGCGCCCGCGCATAGCCGGGCGAGGCCACCACCAGCATCTGCATCGGGATCAGCTGCTTCGCGACGACCTGGCTGTCTTCCATGCGGCCGTTGCGGAACCACACGTCGATGCAGTCGGTCGTGAAATCGGCCGGGCGATCGTCGAGCAGCAGCTCGAGCGCGATCTGCGGGTAGCGCTCGCGAAACCCGCGCAGCAGCGGCGCCACCACCTTGCGCCCGAAGCCCACGGCCGAGCCGATGCGCAGCTGCCCGCGCGGTGGGCCCTGGCGCAGCTCGCGCATCTCGTCCAGCGCATGCGCGATGTGCGCGACGCCGGGGTGGCAGCTGGCGTAGAACAACTCGCCCTCGCGCGTCAGCGCCGTGCTGCGCGTGGTGCGGTGGAACAGCCGGGCGTCGAGCTGCGCTTCCAGCTTCTGCACGCTGCGGCTCACCGCCGAACGGCCGATGCCCAGGCGGTCTCCGGCCTTGGCGAAGCTGCCCTCGTTGGCGACGGCGATGAAGGCGACCACGCCGGCATAGCTGGTCGCGAAGCTGGTCGCCAGGGGGTCGGCGGCCGGTATCGAGCGGTTTGAGGCATCCATGTCCTGTAGAACACGCGAGCCCCCCGTCTTGTGACATGCCGGCCGCCGATGGCGGGTCCGATTGGTGAGCGCAAGGCAACACCGTGGTCCGCGCCGCAGGGCTTCCGGCCGTCGGCAGCGCTGCCTAGCATCCCGCCACTCCCCTCCCCTCTCCTGAAAGGCACCCCATGAAGATCGTCGTCATCGGCGGCTCCGGCCTCATCGGCAGCAAGCTCGTCCAACGCCTCGCCCGCAGCGGCCACCAGGTGCTGGCGGCCTCGCCCAACACCGGCGTCAACACCCTCACGGGCGAAGGCCTGCCGCAGGCGCTGGCCGGCGCGCAGGTGGTGGTCGACGTCTCCAATTCGCCGTCGTTCGAGGACGCCGCGGTGATGTCCTTCTTCCAGACCTCCACCCGCAACCTGCTGGCCGCCGAGGCCGAGGCGGGTGTGCGCCACCACGTCGCGCTGTCGGTGGTCGGCACCGAGCGCCTGCAGGCCAGCGGCTATTTCCGTGCCAAGCAGGCGCAGGAAGACCTCATCAAGGCCTCGGCGATCCCGTACACGCTGGTGCACTCGACGCAGTTCTTCGAGTTCCTCGGCGGCATCGTCCAGTCGGGCACCGATGGACAGACGGTGCGGATGTCGCCGGCCTTGATCCAGCCCATCGCATCCGACGACGTGGCGGATGCGATGCACGACGCCACCGTCGGCGCGCCGATCAACGGCACGCTGGAGGTGGGCGGCCCCGAGCGCGTGCGGCTGGCCGACATGGTGCGGCGCTTCCTGGCCGCCAAGGGCGACCCGCGGCGCGTCGTCGAAGACCCGCATGCGCGCTACTTCGGCGCCGAGCTCGACGACCATACGCTGGTGACCGGCACGGCCGCCCGCATCGGGAAGCTGCACTTTGCCGAGTGGTTCGCCGCGCAGCCGTGAGCCTGCCGCTGGTGTAGCCTGCCGTGCCATGGAACACGCGTCGCACACCTTCGCCCGCCTGCGCCCGCGCCTGCAGGGCATCGCCTATCGCATGCTCGGCTCGGTGGCCGAGGCCGAGGAGGTGGTGCAGGACACCTGGCTGCGCTGGCACGAGGCCGGGCACCCGGCGGACGACGACGGCGACCCCACCGGCTGGCTGGTCACGGTGGCGACGCGGCTGTCGATCAACCGGCTGCGCGCCGCCAAGGTGCAGCGCGAGCACTACCCCGGCATCTGGCTGCCCGAGCCGCAGCTGACCGATTCGCCGACCTCGCCCGAGCAGATGCTGGAGCGCGCCGACGACGTGTCGGTGGCTTTCCTCATGCTGCTGGAACGGCTGACGCCGGAGGCGCGCGCGGCCTTCCTGCTGCGCGAGGTGTTCGACGTCGACTACGACGAGCTGGCCAGCACCATCGGCAAGAGCGAGGCCGCCTGCCGCCAGCTGGTGCACCGCGCCAAGGCCCAGTTGCGCGACGAACGGCAGCGCCAGCCGGTGCCGCCGGACACGCACCTGCGCCTGCTGACGCGCTTTGCCGAAGCCTCGGTGAACGGCGACTTCGCGGCACTGAAGGAGTTGCTGGCCGAGGATGCGCAGCTGATGGGCGACGGCGGCGGCAAGGTGCAGTCCTTCCCGCAGCCGCTGCTCGGCGGCCAGCGCATCGCGCAGCTGTTCTTCGCGACCGCGCTGCGCTACCCGCACGAGGTGCGCTTCGAGACGGTGCGGATCAACGGCGAATGGGGGCTGCTGCGCTACGTCGGCGGCGCGCTCGAATCGGCGCAGACCTTCCAGACCGATGGCGAGCGCATCACGCTGATCCAGGTGCAGCGCAATCCGGACAAGCTGGCGCGGATGGTGAGGGATTCGTAGCCCGGATGCCAATCCGGGTTCTTCGCGTGTCGCTGCGCTCCCGGATTGGCATCCGGGCTACGAACGGGTCACCACGTCGACGGCGACGCCACCCGATGCCCCGTCCAGCGCTCCACCACCGCCGCCAGCATCGCCGTGCTGACCGGCTTGGTGACCACGTCGTTCATCCCCACCTCGATGCAGCGCTCGCGGTCCTCGACCAGCACGTCGGCCGTCAGCGCGACGATCGGCGTATAGCCACCCACCTCCTGCTCGCGCTCGCGGAGGCGGCGCGTCGCCTCGTAGCCGTCCATGATGGGCATGTGCAGGTCCATCAGGATCAGGTCGGGCCGGCTGCGCAGCACCGCGCTGCAGGCAGCGGCCCCATCGCCCGCCAGCTCGACCTCGCAGCCCAGCTTGGCCAGCATGCTCTGCAGCACCATCTGGTTCACCGGGTCGTCCTCCACCAGCAGCACGCGCGCGAACAGCCGGCTGTCGCTGGCCGGATCCGGCAGTTCCTCCTCGGCCGGCGCCGCCGCCTTGCGCAGCGTCAGCTCGAACCAGAAGGTCGAGCCTTCGCCGGGCCGGCTGCTCACGCCCACCTGCCCGTGCATCATCTCGACCAGCTGCTTGACGATCGCCAGGCCCAGGCCGGTGCCGCCGTGGCGGCGCGTGCTGGTGCCGTCGACCTGCGTGAAGGCCCCGAAGATCCGGCCCAGCTGGTCGGCCGCGATGCCGATGCCGGTGTCCTGCACGCTGAAGCGCAGCCGCACCCAGTCGGCCGTCTCGCCGATCAGCGTGACGGCCAACGCGACGCTGCCGCGATCGGTGAACTTGATCGCGTTGTGCAGCAGGTTCACGAGCAGCTGGCGCAACCGCACCGCATCGCACTCCACGTGCGACGGCAGCCGCGGCGGCAGCGTCCAGGCCAGCTTCACCGGCTTGTCGCGGCCGGCGAAACCCATCAGTTCCATCGTCTCGGTCACCAGCGCGCGCAGGTCGACGCTGCTCAGGTTCAGCGTCAGCTTGCGCGCTTCCATGCGCGACAGGTCGAGCACGTCGTCGATCAGCGCCAGCAGCGCCATCGCCGAACGGTGCGCCGTCTTCGCGTAACGGTGCTGGTCGGGCCCAAGTTCGGTGGACAGCAGCAGCTCGGTCGTGCCGAGGATGCCGTTCATCGGCGTGCGGATCTCGTGGCTCACCATCGCGAGGAACTGCGATTTCGCCAGGCTCGCCTGCTCGAGGCTGTCGACCAGCCCGCGGGCGGCGCGCACCGCGACGCTCATGCGGTCGCGCAGCCGCTCGATCACCAGGCCCGTCACCGACAGGTAGGCGCCCAGCAGGTACATGGTCGCAGCGATCCCCAGCCGGTCCATCCACAGCACCGCCGCCGGCTCGTTGACGGCCAGCCACGCGGTGTAGCCCAGGTAGGCCAGCACCGCCACGTGATTGAAGTAGAACGCGCGCCGGAAGCCGAAGCCGACCTGGTCGGCCACCCGCATCAGCAGCAGGTAGGCGAAGAACAGGTTGGATTTCTCCAGGTAGTGCAGGTTGTGGAGCCACACCAGCACGTCGAGGTGGAACAGCAGCAGGCCGATGTCGAAGCGGCCGGCGCGCTGCCAGCCGAAATGCAGGACGAACCAGCCGATCGACGCATAGGCCAGGTTGAGCGTGATCAACGCCAGCTGTGGGGCTTCCAGCGCCGTGCCGTCGCGCACCGCCTGCAGCGCGACCATCAGGCACAGGATCGCGAACCCGATCATGCGGATCAGCGGGATCTGGACCGTGTGGACGCGGCGTGCGTTCTGCGCCTTGCGCCGGGCCAGCAATTCAGCGTCGAGCTCGAGACCGGGTTCAGTCGCGTCCACGTCACGCCTTTGCTCGGGATCTGTTATCGATAATACGCCGTCCTACACGGCTGGCGCCCGCAGGTGTGCGTGCCCAGCCCCGCAGCACCCGCCATTCATCCCCCAATTTGATGAAGAATCGGTCAGTCGTCCGCGGATTCGAACAGCTCGACCGGATTGCCCGATGGATCGTCGACCAGCACCTGGCGTCCGCCGGGGCCGGTGACCGGCTCGCTGCGGAACCGCGCGCCCGTGTCCTTCAGCCTGCGCATCGCCGTGTCGAGGTCGCCGACCTCGATCACGAGGCGGTTCCAGCCGCCGGCCGCCGGCACCGATCCGTCGGCCAACGGCCGGGCTGCCGAGGTGCCCGGCCCGCTCAACCACAGCAACAGGTCGTCGCGGCGCAGGATCACGAAGGGCGGCCCCCAGCGCTCGGCCACCTCGAAACCCAGTGCCGCGTAGAACGGCAGCGACACGTCGACGTCATTCACCAGGTATCGGACGATGGCCATGGCTCTCCTCGTGCGGCAGGAATCTTGACGCCATCTTTGCACGCCGCGGAATAGATTGACAGCACCTCCACAGATGCACGCCCCACCGCGTGCCGCCCCATGAAGCCAGTTGCCCTGTTGCAGCACGACGCCACCCAGCGTCCCGGCGTCCTTCTCGAATTCCTCAGCCGCGAAGGCATTCCCAGCGTGACGCTGCACCCGCAGGACGGCGGCTTCGTGCCGCGCACGGCGCGCGACTTCAGTGGCGTGGTGCTGCTGGGCAGCCAGTGCAGCGCGAACGACGCCCTGCCCTGGATCGACACCGAGATGGCACTGGTGCGCGACGCGATGGCCCACGACATCCCGGTGCTCGGCCATTGCTTCGGCGCGCAATTGATGGCGCGTGCACTCGGTGCGCGCGTGTCGCGCAATGCGTGGACCAACATCGGCTGGAGCCGGCTGCACGTGACGCCGCATGCGCGCCACCTGTTCGATTGCGCCGATGTCGTCGCCTTCAACTGGCACTACGAGACCTTCAGCATCCCGCCCGGCGCGCAGCGCACGCTGTTCGGCGAGCACTGCCTGAACAAGGGCTTCGCGATCGGCCGTCACCTGGCCTTTCAATGCCACTTCGAGGTCACTGAAGAGATCGTGCGCGAATGGTGCGCGCAGGCCGACGACGAGCTCGCGCAGGCCGCGGGCCCGGCGGTGCAAAGCCGCCAGCAGATCCTCGCGCGGCTGCGCGACAACCTGCCGTCGCTGCACCGGGTGGCGCGGCAGGTCTATGCGCGCTGGGCCGCCGGCCTGGCCCGGCCGGTAGCCGCCAGCCTGCACGGGGGCTGGTGACGCCCTGCCGGCGCTGCGTGCGCTGGCAGACAGACGCCCGCGCCGCGGCCTGCCATGGTCGGGACATCGGCGGCGCCAGAGTGACACCGCACGCCGAGCTACGTATGCGTCAAGGGGTGCAGCCGCAGACCACCCCACCGTCCTCCCCTCTTCCCATCCCACCGAAAAGGAGTCCCTCATGAGACTCATGCATTTGACTTGCCTGGCCGCGTCGACGCTGCTCATCGCCGCCGGCTGCGCCTCCACGCCGCCGCCGACCGAACAGGTGGCCAGCGCCAAGGCCGCCGTGGACAGCGCCGCCGTCGACGGTGCGCCGGCCTACGCGCCCACCGAGACGCGCCTGGCCACCGACAAGCTGGCCGCCGCGCAGAAGGCCGTGGCCGCCAAGGACTACGTGCTCGCGAAGCTGCTGGCCGAGGAAAGCCAGCTCGACGCACAGCTCGCGGTGCGCAAGATGCAGACCGCCAAGTCCAGCAAGGCAGCCGACGAAGCCCGCAAGGCCGCGTCCACCGGAGGTACCCCATGAACACGCATTCGATCTTCACCGTCACCGCGCTGGCCGCCGCGCTGGTGGGCTGCGGCACCGTGCCGCAACCCAATGCCGCGCTGGACCGGGCCCATGCCAGCTATGAACTGCTGCAAGGCGACCCGAAGGCCGTCGAGTTCGCCGGCCCCGAGATGACGCAGGCCCGCGAAGCGCTCGGTGCCGCCGATGCGGCCCGCACGCGCGGCGACACGCTGCGCAGCGTCGACCACTTCGCCTACCTGGCCCAGCAGCGCGTGGCGATCGCGCGCGAAGCCACCAGCGCCAAGACCTGGGACAAGGCCGCCGCCGATGCCAAGGCCGGTGGCGTCGGCGACAAGGCCGCACGCGAGGTGGCCGCCGCCCGCCTGGCGACCCAGGCCAAGGGCGCCGAGCTGGCCGTGGCCAACGCCGGCGCACAGCAGGACAAGGCCCGCGCCGCCGAGCTGGAGATGCAGCTGAAGGCGCTGGGCTCGAAGCAGACCGATCGCGGCGACGTGATCACGCTGGGCGACGTGCTGTTCGACTCCAACCGCGCCGAGCTGCGGGCCGGCGGCGTGCGCGACATGGGCAAGCTGGTCGAGTTCATGAAGAACCACCCGAAGCGCACCGCGATGATCGAAGGCTTCACCGACAGCCAGGGCACCGAGAGCGGCAACTTCGACCTGTCGACGCGCCGCGCCGAAACCCTGCGCATGGCCTTGATCGACCAGGGCGTCACCGCCGACCGGCTGCGCACGCGCGGCTACGGCGAGGCCTACCCCATCGCCAGCAACACCAGCGCCGCGGGCCGGCAGATGAACCGCCGCGTCGAGATCATCCTGTCGGATGAAAACGGCGTGTCCAAGCCGCGCTGAACCAGGAGACCAGCATGTCCAAGTCACGCAAGCACGGCAACAAGGAAGTGAAGAAGCCCAAGCAGGAGCACGCGCCGGCCGTCAAGGCGGGTACGCCGGTGCTCGCGCTGCCGGCGATCGCGCCAGCGACGCCGGATCGCCAGCGCAAGCGGTGATCAGGACAGGTCGATCGCCGGGCTCGGTGTCCGGCCGATCGACAGGCCGTAGATGCGGCGGTCGGCCAGGTAGCAGCTGCAGGCCGCCGCTTCGAGGCCGGGCCGGTCCACCACGCGCAGTTCGCCGCGGTGGTATTCGATCAGCCCGCTGGTCTGCAGCACGCCGGCCGCGGCCGTCACGCCGACGCGCCGCACCCCCAGCATGTAGGCCAGGAATTCGTGCGTCATGTGGAAGTGATCGGCCTGCGCACGGTCCTGGCTCATCAGCAGCCAGCGCGCCAGGCGCGGGCCGATCAGGTGGAAGCGCAGGCAGGCGGCCGAGCCCGCCAGCTGTGCCATCAGCACGTTGACGTAGCGGGCCAGGCTGCGCTGCAGCGGCGCGCTGCGCGCCAGCTCCCGGCGAAACGGCGCGGCAGCGATGCGCCAGGCGGTGCCCGGCCCCTGCACCACCGCATGCAGTGGCGCGATCGCCACGCCCAACGCGACGTGCACGCCCAGCATGCCCTCGCGCCCCACCATGCCGACCTCCAGGCCGGGATGGGCGTCCACCCGCGAGATCAGCGACACGAAACCCTCCATCGGGAAGTAGACGTGCCGCGTCGGCCGGCCGGCCTCGCTCAGCACCTCGGCAAGCGTCATGTCGACGGCATCGCCCGCAGCCCGCAGGCGCTGGCGGTCCGCGCGGGGAAGAAGCTCGATCAGATTGTTCGTGTTTGTCATGGCGCAAGCAGTCTGCGGCCTGCGCAGGCGCGCCACCGTCTGCCAGCGTACACAGCACGCTCAGTGGACCGGGTGATCCGGCAGCAGCCGGTCGTATTCCTTCTTCACCACCGCATAGCACTCGCAGGTGCGGTGCTCCAGTCCGGGCCGGTCGAGCACGGTGATGCGCCCGCGTGCGTAGCGGATCAGCCCGGCCTTCTGCAGCTTCAACGCCGCCTCGGTGACGCCTTCGCGGCGCACGCCCAGCATGTTGGCGATCAGCTCCTGCGTCATCGCAAGTTCGCTGCCGGACAGCCGGTCCAGGCTCAGCAGCAGCCAGCGGCACAGCTGCTGGTCGAGCGAGTGGTGGCGGTTGCACACCGCCGTCTGCGACATCTGCGTGATCAGCGCCTGCGTGTAGCGCAGCAGCAGGTGCAGCACCGGCGCGCGGTTGAACTCGTCCTTGATCGTCGACGCCTTCAGCCGGAAGCCTTCGCCCGCGCTTTGCACCACCGCGCGGCTGGGCGTCGACTCGCCGCCCATGAACAGCGAGATGCCGACGATGCCGTCGTTGCCCACCACGGCGATCTCGGCCGACGAGCCGTTCTCCATCACGTACAGCAAGGAGATGATGGCGGAGGTGGGGAAATAGACGTGGCTGAGCGTGCGCCCGGGCTCGTACAGCACTTGCCCGAGCGGCAGCTCGACCCACTCGAGCTGCGGCTGCCAGCGCTGCCATTCAGCGTCCGGCAACGCGGCGAGCAGGTGGTTCTGCTTCGGATCAGAGGAAAGGGCCATGTCGCGAAGCTCCGTCATGTTGTCGGAGCCGGCTTGGAGCGCCTACCGCGCCATGCCGCCGAGTGAGACCACTATAGGCGGTTATCCGGCCTCGATGTGTTCGATAGCGGACAGACAAGTCCCGCCGCGCGTCACGGATTCTCGTGCGGCTTGAGGTGGATCAGGCGGGCATGGCTGACCGCATCCGGCAATTGTTCGTAGTGATGGCCATCGAACGTGTAACCGGCCCCCTCATGCCGGATGCCGAAGGTGTCCATCAACAGCTCGCGCTCGCGCTGCGCGGCCGACTTGCCGGCATCGGCCGTGTCGGCGGCGGGCCCTTGCAGGGCCGACTTCAGGCGATGTGTCTTGGTCATGGGCGTGACCGTAGGCAGGCGCCGGGCAGGCGTCTGTTCGCAACACCACATTGCCGCACGAAACGATCGGCCGCGACTGTTCGTCAGCGCACAGACCTCGGTAGGACCGCCGCGCAGACTAGCCGACGGAGCGCCACCCCAACCCTACAAGGATGCCGACGCACCACGATGCCGCAGTTCTCTGCGCCGTGGGCCCCGGACTTCCAGCCTCGCCACACACGCGCTCCGCTTCGGAAGGACGCTGCCATGTCTGCCACCATCCACCCGTTCGACGCGCCCGTCGCGCCGGCGCACAAGAAGACCATCGTGTCGCGCGCCCAGGTGCTGCCCATGCCGGGCGACAGCTCGGCGGCCGCGCAACGGCGTGCCGCCGCGCGCACACCGCTGTTCGGCCAGCACGCGGACACCACGGCACCCCCGACGGGCCGGCGCGCCCGCGCAACGCTCGCGCGGCTGCGCAAGGCCAACGAACAGTTGTTGCGCGCCACCCGGGCGGCGCAGGAAGAGCAGCGCCTGGCCCAGCTGATGCACCAGCGCCAGACCCAGCTGCTGGCCGTCGTGGCCCACGAGCTGCGCAACCCGCTGATGACGCTGTGCACCACCGCCACGCTGCTGCCGCGCGTCACCGCCGACAAAGTGGCACGCCTGCTCGAGATCATCGAGCGGCAGACCGACCGCATGTCGCGCGTCATCGGCGACCTGCTCGACGTGTCGCGCGTCAACACCGGCAAGCTGCGGCTGGAGATGGGCGACGTCGACATCGCCAACGTCGTCGAGGACTCGCTCGACAGCTGTCGCCATGCGATGGCCCAGCGCACGCAGACGCTGCGCCTGGACCTGCCTTCTGCACTGGGCGGCATGCGCGGCGACACGGTCCGCCTGACGCAGATCCTGAGCAACCTGCTGGGCAACGCGTCCAAGTACACGCCGGCCGGCGGCGAGATCACGCTGAGCGTTGCGCGCTCCGACGGGAACATCGTGTTCACCGTCGACGACAACGGCATCGGCATCACGCCGCAGGCGCTGCGCGAGGTCTTCGACCCGTTCGTGCAGGAACAGCATGCGGTGACGTTCAATGGCGTCGGCCTGGGGCTGGGCCTGTCGGTGGTGCGCGAACTGGCCGAAGCCCATGGCGGCAGCGTCGAGGCCAGCAGCGCCGGGCTGGGCTGCGGCAGTCGCTTCGTCGTCACGGTGCCGGCACGCGGCGACCGAATGTCCTGAACCGAGGCTTCCGCGACCGGCGCCGCCCGGCGCCGCATTGCATGCTTGCCCCCGCACGTGGCCCCCGCCACGTTTCCAGGAGCCTGCGTGTTGAAAGTCAACGGATCCAACCATGTCGCCGACGTCGATGGCGACACGCCGGTGCTGTGGGTGCTGCGCGACGTGCTCGGCATGACCGGCACCAAGTTCGGCTGCGGCGCCGGCCTGTGCGGCGCCTGCACGGTGCACGTCGATGGCGTGGCCACGCGCTCGTGCATCACCAGCGTCGAGTCGGTCGGCAAGGCCCACGTCACCACCATCGAGTCGCTGTCCGCCACGCGCATCGGCCGCGCGCTGCAGAAGGCATGGCTCGACCTGGAGGTCGTGCAGTGCGGCTACTGCCAGTCCGGCCAGCTGATGTCGGCCGCGGCACTGCTCGCGAAGAACAAGGCGCCGAACGACGCCGACATCGACGACGCGATGAGCGGCAACATCTGTCGCTGCGGCACCTACCCGCGCATCCGCGCCGGCATCCGGGCTGCGGCCCAGGCCTTGAACAAGGCGGCCTGACATGACACTGCACATCGACGACGCCACGCTGTCGCGCCGCGGTTTCCTCAGCATCGGTGCCGCTGCAGGCGGCGGCCTGCTGGTGGGGGTGAGCCTCGGCCTGTCCGGCCCGGCACGCGCGGCCCAGGCGGCAGCCGGCGCAGGCTTCGCTCCCAATGCCTTCGTGCGCATCGCCCCCGATGGCCAGGTCACCGTCACGATGGGCTACATCGAGATGGGCCAGGGCACCTACACCAGCGTGCCGATGCTGATCGCCGAAGAGCTGGAGGTGGACCTGGCGACGATCCGCCTCGAACACGCGCCGCCCGATGACAAGCTGTACGCCAACCCGCTGCTCGGCTTCCAGGTCACCGGCGGCTCCACCACCATCCGCGGCGCCTACGAGCCGCTGCGCCGCGCCGGCGCGGTGGCGCGCACGCTGCTGGTCCAGTCGGCAGCGCAGCAGTGGGCGGTCGATCCGGCCAGCTGCCGCGCCGAGCGCGGCCAGGTGGTTCATGCGCCCAGCGGCAAGCGCCTGCCCTATGGCGCGCTGGTGGCCACGGCCGCCACGCTGCCCGAGCCGAAGAACCTGGTGCTGAAGCCGGCCGCCGAGTTCCGCCTGATCGGCACGCCGGCCCGGCGGCTGGACACGCCGGACAAGGTGGTCGGCCGCGCCATCTACGGCATCGACGCCAAGGTGCCCGGCATGAAGATCGCGACGCTGGCGCAATCGCCGGTGGTCGGCGGCCGGTTGCGCCGCGTCGACGACACCCAGGCGCTGAAGGTGCGCGGCGTGCGCCGCGTGGTGCGGCTGGACGACTGCGTCGCCGTGGTCGCCGACCACATGGGCGCCGCGAAGAAGGGCTTGGCCGCGCTGGCGATCGAGTGGGACGACGGCCCGAACGCGAAGCTGACGACCGCCGCCATCGTCGAATCGATGCGCGTCGCATCGCTGCAGCCCGGCGCCGTGGCGCGCCACGAAGGCGACGCCGCGGCCGCGCTGGCCGGTGCCGCGACGCGGCTGGAGGCGGTCTACGAAGTGCCGTTCCTGATCCACGCCGCGATGGAGCCGCTGAACTGCACGGTGCACGTGCGCGCCGATGCCTGCGAGGTGTGGGTCGGCACGCAGGTGGCCACGCGCGCCCAGGCCATCGCCGCCAAGGTGAGCGGCCTGCCGCTCGACAAGGTGGTGGTGCACAACCACCTGCTGGGCGGCGGCTTCGGCCGGCGGCTGGAAGAAGACAGCATCGGCCGCGCGGTGCAGATCGCCAGGCAGCTGGACCACCCGGTGAAGGTGATCTGGACCCGCGAGGAGGACGTGCAGCACGACATGTATCGCCCGTACTTCCACGACCGCGTCAGCGCCGGCCTGGATGCGCAGGGCCAGCCCGTCGCCTGGACGCACCGCATCACCGGCTCGTCGATCCTGAAGCGCTGGGCGCCGCCGCTGTACAACAACGGCGTCGACCCCGAGACCATCGACGGCGCGGCGCACCCGCCGTACGCGCTGAAGAACATCCACGTCGACTACGTCAACCACGAGCCGCCGATCCCGACCGCGTTCTGGCGCGGCGTCGGCCCGACGCACAACATCTTCGTGGTCGAGAGCTTCATCGACGAGCTGGCCGCCAGCGCCAAGGCCGACCCGGTGGCCTACCGCAGTGCGCTGCTGGGCCAGAACCCGCGCGCCCGGGCGGTGCTGCAACTGGCCGCGCAGAAGGCCGGCTGGGGCCGGCCGATGCCGGCGCGCCAGGGCCGCGGCGTGTCGCTGCAGTTCGCCTTCGGCAGCTACCTGGCGACGGTGGCCGAGGTCGAGGTGGCGAAGGACGGCAGCGTCGCCGTCAAGCGCGTGGTGTGCGCGGTCGATGCCGGCGTGATCGTCAACCCCGACACGGTGCGTGCGCAACTGTCGGGCGGCGTGATCTTCGGCATCTCGGGCGTGCTGTGGGGCCAGGCGACGCTGGCCAACGGGCGCATCGAGCAGTCGAACTTCCACGACGTGCGCGTGCTGCGCATGAACGAGACGCCGGCGATCGAGATCCACCTGGTGACCAGCAGCGAAGCGCCGGGCGGCATGGGCGAGCCCGGCACCTCGGGGCTCGCGCCGGCGGTCGCGAACGCGATCTTCGCGGCCACCGGCAAGCGGCTGCGCAAGCTGCCGGTCGACACGGCGGTGCTGGCGGCGGCGTAGGCGGCCCCGGGAACGGGCACGGCCCCCCGGGGCAGTGCCGGCTCGACAGTTCGGCGAAGACCCTCTACCCTCGTGGCATGGTCTTCAGACTCGTCGCGATCTGCGCGCTGGGGGGCGCGCTCATTCCCGGGGCCGGGGCGGCCGAAGCGGCGCTGACCGAGCTGTCGCTCGAGGAGCTCGGCAACCTGCAGATCGTCTCGGTGTCGCGGCGCGGCGAGCGGCTCAACGACGCCGCGGCCGCCATCTACGTGATCACCGCCGACGCGATCCGTCGTTCCGGCGCCACATCGTTGCCGCAGGCGCTGCGGCTGGCGCCGAACCTGCAGGTGGCCCAGGTCAACGCCAGTCAGTACGCGATCAGCGCGCGCGGCTTCAACAACGCGATCGGCAACAAGCTGCTGGTGCTGGTCGACGGCCGCACCGTCTACACGCCGTTCTTCTCCGGCGTCTTCTGGGACCAGCAGGACGTGCTGCTGCAGGACGTCGAGCGCATCGAGGTCATCAGCGGGCCGGGCGCGACGCTGTGGGGATCGAACGCGGTCAACGGCGTCATCAACGTCATCACGCGCCGTGCCTCGGACACCCGCGGCGCGCTGGCCGAGGCCAGCGTCGGCACCGACCGCCGGCAGCTCGCCGCGCGCTACGGCGCGTCGTTCGGCGAGCACGGCGCATTCCGCGTCTACGGCAAGCGCTCGCAGCTGGATGCGACCGAGAAAGCCTCCGGCGCGGCGGTGCTCGACGGCTGGAACTTCGGACAGGCGGGGGTGCGGGCCGACTGGTCCGACGGCGGCGACGAATTCACGCTGCAGGGCGACGTCTACCGCGGGCGCTCCGATCCGCAGGTGCTGGGCAGCACGAACTTCGGCCGGGTCGACGTGTCGGGCGGCAACCTGCTGGCGCGCTGGGCCCGCCAACTGGGCGACGGCGCCAGCGTGCGCTTGCAGGCATACCACGACACCACCAAGCGCGACGACCCGCTGCTGTACCGGCCCGAGGTGCGCGTCACCGACGTCGACTTCCAGCATGCGCTGCCGGACGGACCGCACAAGCTGGTGTGGGGCGGCGGCTACCGGCGCGCACGCGACGACGTCGGCGCCGGCGTCTTCTTCGGCTTCGTGCCGGCCAGCCGCACGCAGAGCTGGGAGAACCTGTTCGTGCAGGACGAGATCGCGCTCGGGCCGGCGCTGAACCTGACGCTCGGCGCCAAGCTGGAGCGCAACGACTACACCGGCACCGAGAAGCTGCCGAGCGCCCGCCTGGCCTGGAAGGCGACCCCCGAACGTCTGCTGTGGACGGCACTGTCGCGCGCGGKGCGCGCGCCGGCCCGGCTCGACCGCGACATCCGCCTGCCGCCCCCGCCGTCGCCGGTCTACATCATCGCGGGCGGCCCCGACTTCGTCTCCGAGGTCGCCAACGTGTTCGAACTCGGCTGGCGCGAGCAGGTCGACCCCGGCCTGACCGTCTCGGTGACCGCCTTCCACAGCCGCTGGGATCGGCTGCGCAGCGGCCAGCCACCACCCAACGCGTTGGTGCAGAACATGATCGACGGCACGACGAAGGGCATCGAAGCCTGGGCCACGTGGCAGGCGATGCCGGCGTGGCGCCTGAGCGCCGGCCTGACGCTGCTGCGCGAACACCTGCAGATCAAGGCCGGCAGCACCGACCCGGTCGGGCCGCGCGCGCTCGGCAACGATCCGCGGCAACAGTGGTCGCTGCGCTCGGGCGTCGACCTGTCGGCGACGCAGCAGGTCGACCTGACGGTGCGCCACGTCGGCGCATTGCCCGACCCGGCGGTGCCGGCCTACACCGCATGGGGCCTGCGCTACAGCTGGCGACCGCGCGACGACCTGACGCTCGCCCTGGTCGGCGAGAACCTGTTCGAGCCGGACCATGCGGAGTTCGGCAACCCCACCGACCGCAGCATGATCGATCGCAGCTTGCTGCTGCAACTGACGTGGTCGTACTGACGCTGTCCCAGCGCCGACGCCGGCAACTGCTGGTGCTGGGCCTGCTGTGCCTGGCTGGCCGGCCCGCACCCGCACAGGAGGCGCGCTTCGCGGCCGAGTRCCAGATCAAGGCGGCCTACCTGTACAAGTTCCTGGCCTTCACCGAATGGCCGGCGCAGGCCTTCGACGGCCGTGACGCGCAGATCGTGATCGGCGTGCTGGGCTCCGAGGCGCTGGCGATGGAGCTGTCGCAGGCGGTGGCCGGGCGCGCCGTCGACGGCCGCGCGGTGTCGGTGCGCGAGCTGCGCGTCGGCGACGCCACCACCGGCCTGCACGTGC